>NZ_JBXWSL010000067.1:0-12602 GCF_059613425.1 Ruegeria sp. BHSA123
CCTGTGTCAAACGCGCCGGGGGCAATCCGCTGTTTCTTGAACAGTTGTTGCGCAATACAGATGTACTTACCCAACAAAGCGTGCCCGGCAGTATTCAGGGGATCGTTCAGTCCCGACTGGATGCACTGGATCGAACCAGCCGCGCCGCCATTCAGGCAGCATCGGTACTGGGGCAACGGTTCTCGGCAGAAGTGCTGAACTTCATTCTGGGTGAAGGGCATCTGGATACGACCAGCCTGATCCGATCCGCGCTGGTCCGAGAGGCAGGGCCTGACCTCATGTTTGCCCATGCGCTGATCCGGGATGGATCCTATGCAACGTTGGTCAAATCCGAGCGTGCGCGCCTGCACAGACAGGCCGCCAAGTGGTTCGAGGATCGCGATGCGACCCTATGCGCACAGCATCTGGACCGGGCTGGGGCGAATAACGCCGCACAGGCGTATCTGGACGCGGCGGAGAAACTGATCCAGGCCTTCAGATTTGACGATGCCAGCCCATTGATCGAACGCGCCCTGGAACTGCCGTCCCCCGCAGGTGTCCGGTTCGATCTGCTTTGCGCTCGGGCTGAGACGCACAGGCTTCAGGGTCTGTCCGGCGACGCACTGCGTGAGTTTCGGGAAGCTGCACGCGTTGCCGAAACCGATGAGCAAATAAGCCGCGCGTATATCGGGCTCGCGCAGGCTGCGCGGCAATCCAGCCTGTATCAGGACGCGCTGGAGGCACTCGATATGGCTGAAACCGCCGCCGAGCGTTGCGGGTCAGAGCGGGATGTGGCGCAGATCAATTATGTGCGCGGTAATGTCTTTTTCCCTCTGGGTCGGGACAAGGAAGCGCTAAGCGCCAATGAACGCGCCCTGACGCTTGCCCGCAAACTTGGATCTGCCCGCCTCGAGGTTGGGGCGCTAAGCGGATTTGGTGATGCAAACTTCATGAAAGCCACCATGAAGACAGCGACAGGCTTTTATACGCAAGCTGTTGAACGAGCGCGCGAAAAAGGGCTGGTCCGCGATCTGGCCGCCAATCTGCACAATCTCAGCGTCGCGCGCAGTTACACCGGGGACGTAGCACAGGGCAAGGCGGACGCCATTGAGGCCATCGAAGTCTCGCAAACGTATTTTGCCTTTGTTCCGGAATGCGTTGCACAGACCTGCCTTGGCGTGGCCGAGACCTTTTTGGGCAACCTTGATCAGGCACTGGAAGCGTTCAGTGTTTCAGCTGAAATTGCGGAACGCGTCGGTGCAAAACGCCTTGAGGCGCAGGCCCTTGAACATCTGGCGCGAACGCAGGTTTATGCCGGAAAGTTGGACCACGGTCGGGAAACAGGTCGTCGCGCGGTTGAAATCGCGCTTGAACATGGGCGGAACTTTGTAGGGCCCAAGGCCTTGTCGGCCCTGGCAATGGCCGAGGCCAACCCTGATGAGCAAACGCGCTTGTTGAACCTGGGGTCTGAGATCATTTCCGAGGGATGTGTGGGTCACAGTCACCTTCACTTTTACTCGGACGCCTGCGCCGTCATGCTGGCGCGCGGCGATTGGGACGCAGCAATTGAATATGCGGATGGGCTTGCAGCCTTCACGACTACCGAGCCTTTGCCAATGGTCGATTTATCCATTTGTCAAACACGACTTTTGGCTGAAAGCGGACAGCAGAACACTCCGCCAATACAACACGGGGGGTATGCCGATCTGACAACGCAGTTTGCCGCTATGGGTATCACGCAATCCCTTCTGGGTTCAGTGGGGTTTCTGGCTGATTAGGTGACACGGCAGGAGGCTGAATGAGCGTTGAAAGAAAGGTGTGGCTGATTTCTGGCTTGTTGACCCTTGGGCTTGGGGGTCTCTTGCTCAAACTTTGGATCGAACTGAATCATTTTGAGGGTGATCCCACTCAACTTCCGGATCAGGCATCAGTGGACGCATATCTGGAAAAACTGGATGCCGTGCCGGATTACCGCGTTAAAACGGGGATCTTCTTAAAATCATTCAGCTTTCTTGGTGCCAGCGACGTGCAGGTCACCGGTTACGTCTGGCAGCGCTACATCACAGGTGTTCATGATGAGATCCGTCCGGCCGAGGGTGAGATCGGTTTTCTTCTGCCGGAAGCGGTCGATACAGCAAACGGCCTGATCGAAGAGGCCTATCGGCTGCCGCAACAAGATGGGTTGCTGATCGGGTGGTATTTTGAACAAACCCTTCGGCAGAGTTTTGACTACACCCGCTACCCCTTTGATCACAAAACGGTCTGGGTGCGCTTCTGGCCCGCATCTTTTGACATCAATGTTGCGCTGGTTCCTGACTTTGAGGCTTATTCCGCGACCGGTCCGGATGATATTTTCGGCATCGACAGTCAGATCGTGATGGGTACGTGGGAACGTGAGAACACCTATTTCGACTATAAGTTGTCAAGCCTGGATACGACGTTGGGCATCGCTCAGAACGCCTATCAAACCAACATGCCCGAGCTGCATTATAACTTTGTCATCAAACGCAATTTCGCAAACGCGTTCATCGTGCACATGGTCCCGCTGCTTGTCGTGACAATGCTGCTGTTTGGGGCGCTGATGACCGTCACGCGCCGCGAGGGGCTGGCCGATCGGCATGACTTCAGCACGTCCAGTGTAATCGGAACCTGCTCGGTTCTGTTTTTCGTGATCCTGTTGGCCCATGTGCAGCTGCGTGAAGGGTTCGCAGGTTCTCCTGTGATCTATATGGAGTCGTTCTTTTTCCTGATGTACTTCATGCTGCTGGCAGTTTCGGTCAATACATACCTGTTTGCGTCCGACGTTGAGACGTCGTTGCGGATCATCCACTATCGGGACAACCTTATTCCCAAGGCCGGGTTCTGGCCGTTCGTCCTGCTTTGTATGGTGGTGATCACGGCCTATAATCTCAGTTCCAAGGAAAGCCCGAAACCGCCACCAGTCAGCACAGCGGAAAACTAGATAGCCGGCTCGAATCCGGGCTTGGGTTCACCCTGCGCCATATCCAGCGTGTAGTCGCTGATAACATCTGATTTTCCGTCACGCCAGTTTTGCATGTACTTTTCAGGATCGGCGATCACATAGGCGTAGGCGGGTTTCATCACCCCATCCAAGATCACGTTGATCTTTTTGCGGATATAGACGTTCTTGGACGAGCCCTGACCATGATAACCTTCCAGCTTGTCCAGCTCGTGCAGGCCCGATTCCGTCACCCGGTAAACCTCTCCGCTTACTTGTTTGCCCATGCCCTGCTGATCGACAAGGGTCGCCATTCGGTGCAGGAAGCCACAGTTCGGATTGTCGCAGAACGGTTCATTTGGAACGATCAGGGGCATTGGTTGCCGCGTGCGGGCAGGCCCGACAAAGTCATTCAAGACCCGGCTGTGTGCCTCATGGTTCGGGAACCCCTGTTTCAGGGAGCCGTATGTGAAATACAGATAGGTGGGTTCCTGAACGGCAATAAAGGTTTCGTCACGGCCCTGTTCCGCGTCTTTTATCTTAAGGTTGTGGTCTCGCGCCCAAGCATCCAGCATGGTCCGTATCTCGGGGGCGATATCCATGCCCTGAACAAATTTAATGCACGAGGTTGCATCCATGCCTTTGGCGCGCAACAGGATGTCGACCATCCTTGGGGCTTTGTTCATCACAGCCACATGCAATGCCGTGAAACCGTGATCGTTGACGATATTGACGTCGATATCGCGGTCGATCAAATCCTGTGCCGCTTCATAATCTGGCTTGCCCAGATCGTGACCGCCTTCGTTCAATTCGCCTTCGCCGCCAGCCGCATAATGCAGCAATGAATCGCCGTGGGCTTCGTCAACAATATTGATACCTACGACACCTTCATCGATGGCGCGGAACACACGTTTCCATTCATTGATGTCATCGGCGGCGGCAGCCTCCCGGGCCCATTTGCACACGCGGTATTTCTGGTCGTCCAGTTCTTCGAATGCCTCGCCCAGTGCTTCCATGATCTGGTCGGGCGTGGCCATCATACCAATCCCCATCCGGCCGTTGGACAGGCGGCCCTCCCGAGGGCCTATGAAATCGATGCCCAGTGTCTTCAGCCTTGCGACATTGTTCTGGGTGGTGATGTTGTTCCACATATTCGTGTTACAGGCCGGGCACAGGATCACGGGCTTCTTCTGGTACTGCCACGCCACAAAGACAGAGGTCAGAAGGTTATCGGCGATCCCGTTTGCCACCTTTCCCATGGTGTTGCAGGTGATGGGTGCGACGATCACGCAATCGGCCCAGTCACACAGCGCCAGATGCGACGCACGCACCGGCATGTCGAATTCCATGTAACGGAAATTCCATTCATCATCGTCGCGGTAATAGTCGTTATGGGTGATCTTGGCGTCGATCCGTTCAGCGCCGAAGTCCCGAAAGAACTTTTCAGCCGAAGTGGAAGGGATCAGTTTGACATTGTGTCCGGCGTCGACGATGCGCTCAACAAGTTCTGGTATCTTGTCTGCCGCCGATGACCCGCAGGCACAAAGCAGCACGTTGCGTTTGCCGCTGCTTACCTCGTTCATCACACCTTTGGGATAGCCGAACATGTTCTTATTCAGGCTGGGTGTCTCTTCAAGCTTGGAAACGGGAAGACCTGCTTCGATCATGCGGTCCTGAAGGTGACCTGCCTTGATCATGTCCACAATGTCTTCCAGCTTTTCGCCTTTGCTGATGCACTGGCCTTGGAAAAACAGGTAGGGAACTTTGGGTTTTTCACCTAAAGATATCAGCTGACGTCGCATCTTTATCGCGTTGGGGTCGCGACCGCCCACATCCACCTGCTTTAAGCTGGTCGCACCGATGTTCGAAAGAACACTTCTGAGCATGTAGGACCACGGGTCTTCATCTTCATAAAACAGAACCATGGGGTTGTTCCGGATAATGCTGGCGACATCCCCGGGATCTTCGGGCGGCTCAACTGTTTCGATCACCAGCAAAGCCGGGTCCTCCAGATCGCGCAGGCCGCGGAAGATGTTGCCACGAGGGGCTTGCCAGACCTGTGACGTTGCGGGGCTCATGTCGACGATCGTCACAAGGTCGGCTGCTTCATCATATGCGATACACAGGCACCAGAATTCTTCGAGCAACGCGGTTTCCCGGTAAACGTTTACCGGCGGGCGGATGGCTTCGATCCCGGTTACCCGATTAAAGTCGATATTGATCATCAGGTGACGGTCCGTGTTGGCGTCCAGGCCCTGTAGTTGCATCTTGAACCAGTCTTCGGGGGTAAGGATCGATGTGTCCTCGCGCGTTCCGAAACTGCGAAGTGAACTGCTCAGGTGTATGTTTTCAGCCGCGTTCAGATATTTCTGGGCCATGTTGTGCATGTCCGCGGCCGTGGCCACCCGTGAGACAACATCCGTGAAAGAGGCTTCGGTGGCCCGCAGCAGCTCGTCTTCGTCCACCTTGTCATCGCCGTGAATGGCCAGGCTTTCCACCAACACACCTAAGGAGTTCATGTTCGGAGTGGCGCGGCGGAACAGGTTGCGCCGTTTCTTGGGGTCTTTTGCCAGATAGAGCGTGCTGTCGACATAGTTGCATCGTTGCTTGAATGTCTTCAGATGCGTCTTGACCGCGGCACGCGCCGAGAAGCGCAAAATGCCACGCGACCGCATCGAGGTTCCGTCACGGTCCGACATCGCCTTCCAAAGCCGGTCTGCGGTTGTAACCCAAAGCTTGCCGTATTTCTCAGGATGTACGTCCATCATGTGCACCAGCCCAGTGCTTGGGTTGCACTTGGCGATTACGGCAAAATGCCCGCCCGGCATATTCGCTTTGCCATGGGCGACGCCGACCTGAAAATTCGCCACCAGAATATCATTGTCACCACCCAGCCGGTTGGATTCGTCAATCGCATCCAGCAACAGCTGCACGTTTGTCGTGTCCTCGTCCATGAAATAGGCCTGAACCTGAACACTGTCCCGCAAGCCCTGCGAATGAATGTAGGTACAGGCGACATCAAACAGCTCACCCAGTGAGATACCGTCATTGACGACGAAAGACGAAGGCAGCGCGCATTCACGGAAAATGTCGTTCACTTCGCAACTGAAGCCCAACGCGGACATGCTGAGGGCGGCAGCCGTCACGCTGCAACAATTGATCGGCTGCTGGAAGTTCTGCAATTGAACACTGACCAAATCGCCGAACATCGTGGCGAAGCAGGGTTGCCGGATTTCCTCTGGTATCTGACGCCAGTTCTCGCTGGACAGAAAAGCCACCCGCGATCCGTCCAGCGCGAGCGCTTCGAGGCTGACGGGAATGTCTGATATCTGAAGGTGCTCTTCATAGAAATAGTCACCGACATCCGCGCTGGCCAAAGGATTACCGTTCTGCCGCAGCTGAACCACACCGCGCAGAACAACATACATGCCGCTTGCTGGCAGAACCGTGTTGTCGGTCACCTCGATACATTCGAAATGACGGTTGATGACTGACGGGTCGGCAATCTTGGCCTCGCCCGGCAGAACCTTGTATATCAGGTTCCAGTCTGCGTCATTTGGGATATATGATCTGGATGTTTCAATTTGATCTATAAGCACAACTGTTCCCCCCGGAGTTGCGTTTCAAATGTCTAATTGCGGCCAGCAGGGGCTTTCGGGTTTTCGATGCGCAGATACCCGTCATTCAGAATTAAGGACGCGTCTGTTTTTGCCTTTCACTGGCCAGGGCCGGCCTGCCAAAGAGAAAAAGTATAAGCAAATTGGCCCAATTGGCTGCACAGTATCCGATTTTTGAATAAAAATCACGATGGCAGTGATGTTGGGTTTTAGGCTGTCCTTTCCGACAGGCAAATATGCGGTGCACCCAATGCAGCAAAGGGGGCCGAAAAGCTGTCGGATGTCAGGCTGACTTTCCGTTTAGTCGGCGAACAGGTAGTCCAGCCGCATCACCGCGTCGGCCTTTTCTTTGTCCACCCCAAGAAATTCGGATATGACAGCTATGTTTTCGGCGCGCTGGGCGGTTTCCCGCAGTCGCAGGTAATTGTCCAAACCGGCGGCGCGGATTTGTTGGGACTCGTAACTCAGGTCGTTGCGAAGTGTCGGCAGCAGATGGGAAACAGTCTCAACCGGGCTGTTGTCACCCGCCAATCCGACGCGCCGCGCGTGGCCAATCAGGTATTCGTCCGAGTATTCGCATTCGATCTCAAGCACATGGGTTTTGGCCTGATCACCGCTGAAATCCTGAACAACGTCCAGATTGGCCGGGTCGAGGCACAGAACCAACTGGTCTGATCCGAAACTTTCGAAAAGCATTCGTACAACAGCCCGCCGATGGCGCGAGCGCTTGGTCAGCGTCGTTTCAATACCACCCAGATCAGGCAGTTGGGTATCCTCTTCGTTAAACAGGTATTCGACGCAGGGGATATCTGTTTCAGACGCGATCTGATCGACCAGCCTTTTGGCGACATGCCACTTCTTGCAGACGATCACAAACAGCTCTCGGTCGGGGCCCAGAACACTTCCGGCCTCCCAGAAGCGTTGCCCGAACCGGCGCCCGAAGCGCCCCCGGCCAGCCAGAAACGCATACAGGCTGCGCCCCTCGTTCGAGATGGGAAAGTCGATGCCCTCACTCGCGTAAAGTGAGCCGAGACGCTCTTTCAGCTCATGTGCCTCAGGGCTGATCTTGCGGGCAAACAAATAGTCCTGACCCAGAAGCATGTCATAGTGATCGTTGTAGAACGTGACGGGCATTCCATAATCCGAAAACATCAGAAATGTCGGTGTACGGTTTTCGATTTCACCTTTCGGGATCAGGTGGCGTACCAGCGTTTGAAAGAAGGTTTCATCGGGTATCCAGGTGGTTGCAAAAAACCGGATCACGTCCCTGCGCTGCCTTAGGAAATCCAGGATCATCTCAATCGTTCGGCGGCGAAGACACCACCATTGGCTGCCGATCATAACCTGAAGGTCTTCGGGAATTTGCCGCATCAGCCCAAAACGCCTCTGTGTTTCATAGGCGGCGTAGAACAGTTTCGGCTGGGTGCGTTCATTGAAATAATGGCGATAGATCAACCGGTCTTCTTTCATGCCGGTCTTGATCCAGTCGCTTTCGAAAAAGTCGTGGCTTTCAATGAAATCCTTGTCGTGATCATCCAGAAACCGGTGGGTGTATTCTGCGGTTTTGATCGCCATGCAATCACCGGACAGCATGTAAAAATGCGTGGCGCGGGGGAAGGTTTCGACGGCGGCCTGCAAGGCGTTCAGCGTGGCCTGCACCAGCGACCATTCTCCCCAGCCGCATTTGATGCGCCTTTTAGCAAAGGTCACGTTCGGATTTTGATCCAGCGCGGAACGAATGCGCCCGTAGCCTTCGGCGCTGGCACGGGCGTCAAAGTGGATGGCCATGCAATCGCCCGCAGCGGTCAGCTGTTCGGCCTGTGCAATGATTGCATCAGGGTCTTTATGGCATAGCAATATATAGGCAATCTTCGCCATCGAGGTTAGGTAATTTCCGTTTCTGCCCGGTTTCAACCGTGATACTGAGGATGAGCGATTGAATAAACAGAATAATTTTGGTTCCTTGTTATCAAAAGCTGGCATATCGGTTTGAGACCAGACCAGCGTAGGAGGCACAGCAGATGGGTTTTCCCGGTACCTGGATGACCGAGAGCGAAAGCATGGTGTACCGCGTTGTGCCAAAATGCGCCTGCTCGACCATTGGGCAGATCATGTATTATTCGGATCACGGTCAGTTCTTTGACGGTGACATCCATGACGCCAAGGATGGCATGCACAAATGGGCCTTTGATCAGAGCCAGGACCTGATTTCCAAAAATGTGCGCGATCACGCCTCGTATTCCTTTACCTGTGTGCGCAACCCGTACACGCGTATTCTGAGCTCGTTTTTCGACAAGATCTGCGGGATCCAGCGCAACGGCAAACGGTATCGTGGCAATCTGGTGCCGACGCTGATCTACAATTACGGGATCGAGGTGGGCGGTGACGATGGCAAGGGAGAGTTTGACCAGATCGCCAGCTTTCGCCGGTTCCTGCTGTTTGCGCGTGATACCATCCGCTGGCGGCGTCCGATGGACCCGGACATTCACTGGTCAGCCATGTCTGGTCACGTGTCGACCTTCATCGTGAACGGTGGTCGTTATGATCGGATCTTCTGGACCGAAGCGTTCAACGACGGGATGCAGGGTGTCTTGGACAATACAAAGCTGAAGCATTCTGTTTCGCTGTCCGAAATACCCCGGTTCAACGAATCCGAAGGCCACGGACCCAAGCGCGCGCATCCGGTTGAAGACTATTTCGACGACCTGTCGATGCATCTGGTCTATGAGATCTACAAGCAGGATTTTGAGCTGTTCAAATACGATTTCGAAAACCCGGCCAACAAGATGCCGATTGGCGAAATCGATCTGGATGAAATTCACGCCAAACTGGGCGATTGATCCTTAGGCAGGATGACCCGTCCATCGTCAACGTTTCTTGCGAAACATTTAATCTGGTTGCGCCCGGGTGCGCCTGTGCATGATCGACTTACCGGTCTGCCGCGTCAGCAGACCGGTAATCTATCAGTTTAGACCTGACGCACGGCTCCTTTCGCCGCGCTGGTGGTCAGTTTCGCATAGGCCTTCAGCGCAGTAGACACCTTGCGTTTGCGCGGCGCAGCAGGCACCCAGCCCTTTGCGTCCTGTGCTTCGCGCCGGGCCGCAAGCTCTTCATCTGAGACGGCCAGATGGATCGAGCGGTTGGGGATGTCGATTTCAATCGTGTCGCCATTCTGTACCAGACCAATCTCTCCGCCTTCGGCCGCCTCGGGCGAGACATGGCCGATCGACAGACCGGAAGTGCCGCCCGAAAACCGCCCGTCGGTCAGCAGGGCGCAGGCTTTGCCAAGACCCTTCGACTTCAGGTAAGACGTTGGGTACAGCATTTCCTGCATCCCCGGACCGCCACGCGGGCCTTCATAGCGGATCACCACAACATCGCCCTCTTTCACCTTGCCGGTGAGAATGTCGCTAACAGCCTGATCCTGGCTTTCGCATACATAGGCCGAGCCGGTGAATTGCAGGATATTGGCATCCACACCAGCGGTTTTCACGATACAGCCGTCGCGGGCAATGTTGCCGAACAGAACCGCCAGACCGCCATCCTGACTGAATGCGTGTTCCTTGGACCGGATCACGCCGCCTTGGCGATCGGTGTCTAGTTCCTTGAACCGGTTCGACTGGCTGAACGCCTGTGTGGTGCGAACTCCGCCGGGGGCGGCCTTGAACAGCTCCTGTGCTTTGGGATTGTTGGCGATGGTGATGTCCCAGTTGGCAATCGCCTCGCCCATCGTGGCCGAATGCACTGTACTGCATTCGTTGTGCAGCAGGCCCGCGCGGCTGAGCTCACCCAGGATCGAGAAGATACCACCGGCACGGTGGACGTCTTCCATAT
This sequence comes from Ruegeria sp. BHSA123, assembly GCF_059613425.1. Classification (NCBI taxonomy): domain Bacteria; kingdom Pseudomonadati; phylum Pseudomonadota; class Alphaproteobacteria; order Rhodobacterales; family Roseobacteraceae; genus Ruegeria; species Ruegeria sp. BHSA123. The sequence goes on from NZ_JBXWSL010000067.1 coordinate 10,390, forward strand.
GCACGTTCTCGGTATTGGGAGCGACTTTGCAGAGGCAGGGAACACGACGGCTGAGGCGGTCCATATCGGCCATGGTGAAGTCAACTTCACCCTCATGCGCGATGGCCAGCAGGTGCAGCACCGTGTTGGTCGATCCACCCATGGCGATATCAAGGCTCATGGCGTTTTCGAACGCTTCAAAGGTGGCAATCTCACGGGGCAGAAAGCCTTTTTCGTCCAGATCGTAATGGCGCTTGGTGATCTCGACGATGCGGCGGCCAGCCTCAAGGAACAGCTCTTTGCGGTCTGCGTGTGTCGCCAGAGTCGACCCATTGCCAGGCAGGGCTAGGCCCAGCGCTTCGGCCAGACAATTCATCGAGTTCGCGGTGAACATGCCCGAGCATGAGCCACACGTGGGGCAGGCGTTTTCTTCGATGTGCTGAACCTGTTCGTCAGTGAACTTGTCATCTGCGGCGGCGACCATAGCGTCCACAAGGTCAATCTTCTTGGCTTCCAGATCGGCGATGTCGATCTTGCCCGCTTCCATCGGACCGCCCGAAACGAAAATGGCCGGGATGTTCAGACGCATGGCGGCCATCAGCATACCCGGGGTAATCTTGTCGCAGTTCGAAATGCAGACCATAGCGTCCGCACAATGGGCGTTGACCATATATTCGACCGAATCTGCGATCACTTCGCGTGAGGGCAGCGAATACAGCATTCCGTCATGGCCCATGGCGATACCGTCATCCACGGCGATCGTGTTGAACTCTTTCGCCACACCACCTGCGGCTTCGACCTCGCGCGCGACCATCTGGCCCAGGTCCTTCAGATGCACGTGACCCGGCACAAACTGGGTGAATGAGTTGACGATGGCGATGATAGGTTTGCCGAAATCGTCATCACCCATACCTGTGGCCCGCCAAAGGCCGCGTGCGCCAGCCATATTGCGGCCATGGGTAGAGGTTCTGGATCGGTACAATGGCATGATGCTGTTTTCCCTGTTGCCTCGGGTTGCATAATTCGGGGTTCGTACGTTATAGCGCACGTAGCACATGTGCGTTATAACGTACAAGGTAAATCGCAGAGCGCGGGTATGGCTATGGACGACATTACGCTGAAATTACGGGATGTGCGGGCAGCCTCGGGGTTGAGCCTGTCCAGAGTCGCCGAGATGACCGGTGTCAGCAAAGCCATGCTGGGCCAGATTGAACGCGGCGAATCAAGCCCAACGATCGCGACGCTTTGGAAAATCGCCAAGGGCTTTCAGATACCGCTCAGCGGGTTGATCGACACGACTCTGGGCGATCCATCGGTCTTTCAGACTGTAACCTTTCCCGGCAGTATCGAGGTCAAGATTGTCTTTCCCTTCGATCCCGCGCTGGGTGCCGAGACCTTTCATGTGAACCTTGCCGCGAACCAAAGCCACGAATCCCCGGCTCATGCCGCCGGGGTGACCGAGGAAGTATTTGTCCTCAGCGGCACTTTGGAAATTCTGCGTGGCGAGGACTGGGTGCCCTTGCAGGCCGGGCAGGGGTTGCGCTTTGCTGCGGACCTGCCGCACGGGTATCGCGCCGGTTCGCAGGGGGCCGCGTTTCTGAATATGCATCACTATGCGCAACACACTGAATCTCCTGAAAACGGCACGGCCCAGACATGACGGCTATTTTTGACACGCTTACCATCGTGGATGCCATCGGCTCATTCGGGGCGCTGATCGTGGTGGCCGCGTATTTCGCAACGCAGATGCGGATGATGAATTCCGATGATCTGGCCTTTCCGATGATCAACCTGCTGGGGTCTGTCCTGATCGTCTTTTCGCTGCTTGAGAATTTCAATCTGGCCTCGATGCTGATCGAAGGGTTCTGGATTGTGATCAGTGTCATCGGCATCATCCAGCATTTCCGCCTGCGCAAGGCGCGATAATTCCTGAGATCAACAAGCGCTAGCGCTATCCAGCCTTGAACGCCCATGCCACGGGGTATAGGGAAACCCCAAGCTCGCTTAGGGGAGGCTTTGATGCAGGACGATCCAAAAACCCTCGTATCCACCGAATGGCTGGCCGCGCATATGAAAGACCCGGATCTGCGGATTCTGGACGGGTCGTGGTATTTGCCGGCGCAAAACCGTGATGCCAAGGCCGAATATGATGCCGGGCATATCCCCGGAGCACGGTTCTTTGATATTGATGAGATATCAGACCACCGTTCCGACTTGCCTCATATGGCGCCACC
>NZ_JBXWSL010000068.1:0-12347 GCF_059613425.1 Ruegeria sp. BHSA123
ACAAACTCGTCCGCGCCCTTGCGCAGCAGTTGGTGGAGCGAAGCAGGTGTGACGTCCTCGGCGATCAGGACGACCTTGATTTTCTTTTCCTTGGCCCGCGTGATGATTTCACCCATCAATGACAGGTTGTCTTCATCTTCCCCGTCGATTGCCAATGCAACGAATTCAAGCGCTTCGGCTTCTGGCTGGCTGAAAAAGGCCAGCGCTTCGGCAAAACCCAAGTCGCCCCAGCGCTCGCCCAGAATGGTTTCCATGTCTTCAATCAGAAGATCGAAATTCTGGACATCCCGGCTTATGGTGCAGGCCAGGATTGCAGAAGTTTCGTCTTGCGGCGTTGCGCTGGTCATAAACACTATCCTCGTCGTGAGGGCTCAGCATGTCATATGAACGAATTCCGCCAGATTGATGTGCTGTCGCCCCAATACGGTCAAATTTGGCCGCAGGTCACCCTATTGTTCACAAAGTTGCTCTGAAGTTGGGCAAGAATTGGGCGCAAAAGAACCAATTGTAGGGAAATGGGCGACGATGTCGCCCATTTCGCGTATATTATTCACCCGCATCAGATGCGTCTGTCGCGGTCACCTGTTCAATCGTGCTCTTCCACGTCGCGCTTTCAACGTATTCGCGATAAATGACGTTGGCGTATTTGCCGTCCAGCAGTTGCGGGTGACGGTCAACAAAGCCAGAAACTTCCGTTACAGTCCGGCGGTTGCGGCGGTCCCGATTCGGTGTTGCGATCAACGGCTGCGTTTTTCCAAAGGATACAACGGCTTCAAGACGTGAACGCGAGATTCCTTGCCGTTCAAGGAATGCGACTACCGCTTGTGCGCGGCGCATCCCAAGACTCTTGTTGTAGCTTGTTGAGCCTACGGCATCCGTATGTCCGTAAACCCGGAACCTGGCTTCGGGGAACTGTTTGATCCAGTCAGCTTGCTGCAGCAGAATGCGTTGAGCTGATGCATCCAGTTGCGAACTGTTGAAGGCAAAGTTCACTTGACTGGGCACATCTGCGGCAAATCTGCGACCGAGAATCTGAGCATATGTCAACTCGCCGTTTTGAACCTGTATATTGTTCAATGTCGCGTTTCCGAAGGTTCCGGCATCGATCTCGTATCCGGCCTCGCGCGTACATGCGGCAACGGCGACCGTAAGACCCAGTGTGATGATCCACTTCTGCATTGGTCCTATCCTCCTGATCAATCTAGGACGTAGCCGTACGAGCTGCCGAAGTCCTGTTTGGCAACTTCGGATGCTCCGCCGGCTCCGGGACGCTGTGTACGAGCAACCCGACCATTCACGAACAGGTCAAATTCGCTGGGCGGTTTGACACGATCGGTGGGAAGGGCTAGCGCCTCGCCGCGTGTCGGCGTTACAAGATGCGCCGTGATGATTATCACAAGTTCGCTTTGAGCGCGTTGATAGTTCGCGCTGCGAAACAATGCGCCCAGCACCGGTACATCTCCCAGCCACGGAACCTGATTGCTGAGATCAGAAAAATCATCCTGAATCAGACCCGCAATGGCAAAGCTTTCCCCATCGCGCAGTTCAATCGTGGTCGTCGCACGACGGGTAATGAAGCTGGGAACAGAATCGCCGTTGATCGTAAAGTCCGAGCTTTGATCGATGCTGGAAACGGCAGTTCCCATTTCAAGGTTGATCAGGTTACCATCCACAACACGTGGGATGAAGTCCATCTCGACCCCGAAAGCCTTATATTCAATAGCTACGACGCCATCATCCTGTGGTACAGGAATCGGAACTTCGCCGCCGGCCAGGAATGTTGCTTCTTGCCCAGACAGGGCAGACAAATTTGGTTCGGCCAGGCTGCGGGCCAAACCCTTGCTTTCAAGCGCTTCCAGCAACAAGCGAACCTGCGTCGAGCCCGCGCCAAACCCAAACAGAATCGCGCCTGTATTTGTTTGAACGTTTGGGATGTTGTTCGCGATAGCGTTGTTCAGCGAAAGCTGGTTGTTGAGTGTGTTGAAACCGCCGGTAACGTCACTGCCGCCGAAACCAAGCGACGCTGTCAGGTTTTTGGCAACAGTACGATTCATCTCGGCAAAGCGTACTTTCAACATCACTTGCTGCACGCCACCTACAGACATCAGGTTCGATACACGTTCGGGCGCGTAGCGTTCAGCCAATTCAAGTGCGCGGGCCAGTTTGGCGGCGCTTGAAACCGTGCCGGACAGTACGATGCCATCATTGGCGGTGCGCACTTCAATCTGCTCGCTTGGCAGGATCTGACGCAGACGCTCTTTAAATTCGGTTACATCGGGCGAGACCCGGACACGTACGTTGGCAAGCAGATTTCCTGCGCCATCAAACAGTGTCAGCGTGGTCAGGCCAGGGGCCTTACCCAAAACATAGATTGTGCGATCCGAAAGCGAAGAGATATCCGCAATGCCTGCGTTGGCAATGCTGAGCTCTGCAAACGGTTGTTCGCTTTCCACAACAATCGCGCGGTTCATCGGAACTTCCAGCGTTTCCACTGTGCCCTTTTTTACCACGCGAAGGGATTCAGCCCAGGCGGCATCGCCGACCGGGCCCATAACAAGCGACAACCCCAGCAGGGTTGCGCTGATCCAGGAACGTATTGTCATGTGACCTGCCTCTCCGATCACGCCTCGTTTTTTGGGTCTTATGCCCTATGTGCAGAGAGACTGCGCGAAATCCGAATTTATTGCAATAATCAATGGTTTCTGGAATTTTCCTTATGTGGAGAATTGGCAACAACAACAAGAAAAGAGCCGCATCTGAGATGCGGCTCCGATCTTGTAACACTCTGAATTGGCGTCAATTTGTACAGGGGATAGGCACGTTGACAATCTCGCCACCGCGTCGGATGCGCGTCGTGCAGACCTGTTCAACCTCTTCCTTCGGTTCCGGAGCGGCTGCCGTTATTCCAAGCAGTTTGCGCTGATCCACCTCGATTGCCGACGCAACAGAGTCATCCTGTACCCCAACAAGGGCCAGTGACAGCCGCCCGGTGTTCTGGGCCTGCGCGAGTGCTGCGACCTGTTCCGGCGTGGCTGCGACCGTGACTGTGCGTGCAATCGTTGCGCTTGCGACGTCCGAACCAGCGGTCTGGTCGACGGCGATCAGCTGAACGTTGGTTTCGATCAGTTTGGTGATGCCGCCAGAATTCCCTTCTACCGTCCCGCTTGACCCGGTCCAGTAGATGTCGACATTGTCGCCGGGGCGCAGGAAGCCTGAAACACCAGAGGCCACGTCGACGCTGATCGCAAAGGCGCGCATACCTTTTTCAAGACGAGAGGTCAGCCCGGCCGATTCGCCTGGCCGTGTGATCTTGACCTCCATAATCGCCTCGTCTTTTTCCATGGTCCTCAGAATATAACGCTCATTGGCGCCACTTTCGGGAAACAAGGCAGTGAGATCAGAGAACGTACCTTCGGGAATCGCGTTTTCCGGCCAGTCTACAGCGCGAATGTCTTCTTGCGTCAGGCGTTCACCGTATTTCAGAGGACGATTTGAAACGTAAACAGTTACCGTCGGGATCACATCGACTTTGGCATTGGCCAGCGCTTCTTCTGCCGCTTGTTTCTGCCGTGCCAGTTCGCTTTGATAAGCCGCAATATAGTTGCGCGCCATGTAAACGGCGCCCCCAGCCAGAGCAACGCCGACAATCAGGACAAGTCCGAATACCGCTCGCATACATGCACCTCTTTCTTATTTAGCCGGATACTAAGCGGCCAAAGGGCCACTTTGAAACAGCCCAAGTGTTAAATGTAAATTGTGTCGAAATGTGGGACAAAAATGTCTGCTTGTTAGATTCTGCGTCAGCTTTCGCACAATTCCGCAAAACGACTGCTGTCATTTCCTTACGGCAGGCCAGACGAAGAACAACGAAACAAACGCCGCGCCCAAAAAAGGCCGCCGCGTTTATTTGCCCTACACGTTCACCAACAAGCTCAGGAAAGTGGGTGAATGTGAAAACTCGCTGTGGTTCAGTTGGTTCCCGCTGTGACGAGACCGCCAGGCCCGGTGTTCGAGCCGGTGCTGACAACAGAGGAACTCATGGCTTGGTTGATGTTACCGCCGATACCATCAACACTTGAGCTGATGACGAGGTAGGTCGCGCCTGACAGACCGATCAATACTGCGGTCAAAACCACCCAGTCAACGGTCACCGCTCCTGCTTCGTTCGATTTGAACCGATTAAGGAACTTTAGCATCTACATATCTCCAATACGACAATTCAGTGTTTCCCGTAACGTCGCCCAACAGTGGTTCGTTCGGATGGCGGAAATCAGGCCAAAAGTTGATTTTGGTGAAGATATCTAAGATTCAGCACTTTTTCACGTGTTCCTTTTTGCGGTGAGACCTGAAAAGGGCGTGACTAATTCGGTGGCACTCGTGATGTGTCGGGCGGCGTCATGTCTATTAGCCTGTATTTTTGCCTCAGAAGTACCGGTACTTCTGAAACAAAAAAAGACCGCACCTGAAGGCGCGGTCTCGAAATCTTGCTAAACCAGAGGCTTAGTTGCTGCCTGCAGCTGTGATACCGCCGGTTGTGGTGTTGCTGCCGGTGCTCAGCGATGCGCCGTTCAGAGCGGTGTTCACGTCTGTTGCCAGGCCGGTCGCGCCAGCCGAGATCTGCTGGTATGCAACGGCTGCCAGGCCGATGACTGCTGCGGTCAGAACAACCCAGTCAACTGTTACTGCGCCGTCTTCGTCTTTGCGGAAGTTCTTGATGAACTTGATCATGTTACGTCCCTCCTAAAGGATCAAAAAGAGTTTAACAAACCTCGGCGTTCTTCAGAGCTTTCTCTCTCAGTCCGCTCATGTCCGTCTCGGTATGGATTAATGTTTGCCTGTTGTGCGTGGCAGGAATTGGGCCAAACACAGATTTTTTTTCGTGCGGCTTAACTTTTTGGTCACTAAATGGGCAAAGCATTGTAAATAAAATAAAAAAAAATTCTTTGATCCGCACCAAGAGCTCCACAGCGGTGCAAATTTACGCCAAATGAGGCGAAATTGCCCCAATTCGCTTTGTTTTTCTGGCTTTGGGCGAAGATTCGCGGTTCAAATCGCGTAAAAAGAATACATGAGGCAGGCACATGACTCTCCGGAACGCACTTCAATGCGCCGGTGTACTGGCGTTTCTACTATCTGGTGTCGCACCCGGGTATGCGACCGAGGTTGAGCCGCGCGGAGTTTACAAGCGGATCAAAGCGCCCAAGCCGGGTGAGCGTCCTCGCGTGACCATTCAGATCACACCCGAGGAACACGCGGCCAAGCCCTCAGCCCCCAGCACAGGGGTGGAGCTGGTGGTTCCAGAAATCATAGCAAGAACCAAAGTGGTTCAGCCCACAGTGCCGGGAATCGGTGCCGCGCCTGACCCTAAAGGGTCGTACAAGGCATTCTGGGACCGCATTTCACCGCACATTGATGAAGGCGGGGCCGGGCGGCTTGATGCTGCCATAAACGCGCTGGCGGCGACGAATGTAAGATCACCCCGGCTGCAATCGCTGCAAGACATAGCGAAAGAACGTGGGATCGAGATTTTGCGATCAACCGTGGGAACCAATGTGTCGCCAGCACTGGTGCTGGCTGTCATTTCGGTTGAATCGGCCGGTCGCGCGGATGCCGTCAGTTCGGCCGGTGCACAGGGTCTTATGCAGTTGATGCCGGCCACAGCTGCCCGCTTTGGAGTTAAGGACAGTCTGCAACCCTCGCAGAACATCGCCGGGGGTGTGAAATACCTCAACTGGCTGATGGAAGAGTTCGGAAATGATCCGATCTTGGTTCTGGCCGGTTACAACGCTGGTGAGGGGGCTGTGCGTAAACACAGCGGCGTGCCGCCTTATGCCGAAACCCGAGACTATGTGCCCAAGGTTCTGGCCGCTTTCCAGATCGCGCGGGCTTTGTGCGCGACACCGCCGGATCTGATTTCAGATGGGTGCGTGTTCCAGACCTCAAACTGAAAAAGGCCCGCCTCGTTCCGGCGGGCCTTTTCTTTTGTTCAGCCGACGATTGTCGCTTCGGTCGCAGCGCGCATTTCGTCTTCACTGACACCTTCTGCCAGTTCAACGATCCTCAATCCGCCCTCGACCACGTCCAGAACGCCAAGATTGGTGATGATGCGATCCACGACGCCCTTGCCGGTCAGTGGCAGAGTGCATTCCTTCAGGACCTTGCTTTCACCGTGCTTGTTGGTGTGGTCCATAACCACGATCACGCGCCCAACGCCTGCAACCAGATCCATGGCACCGCCCATGCCTTTCACCAGCTTGCCAGGAATCATCCAGTTTGCCAGGTCGCCTTTCTCATCCACTTCCATGGCACCCAGGATCGCAGCAGCGATCTTGCCGCCCCGGATCATCGCAAAGGACGTAGCGCTGTCGAAATAGGCGGTGCGGGACAGTTCGGTGATTGTCTGTTTGCCCGCGTTGATCAGGTCCGGGTCTTCTTCACCCTCGTACGGGAAGGGACCCATACCCAGCATTCCGTTTTCGGATTGCAGAGTGATGTCCTTGTCGCCCACATAGTTCGCCACCAGCGTCGGAATACCGATGCCGAGGTTCACATACATGCCGTCGTCCAGTTCCTCTGCCGCGCGTGCGGCCATTTGATTGCGGTCCCAGGGCATTATGCGTCCTCCTTCTTGCGGGTGGTGCGCTGTTCGATGCGCTTTTCATGATCGCCCTGAATGATGCGATGCACATAGATGCCGGGCAGGTGGATCTTGTCCGGGTCCAGTGAGCCGCGCGGAACAATCTCTTCCACTTCGGCCACGCAGATCTTGCCGCAGGTGGCTGCGGGCACATTAAAGTTGCGGGCGGTCTTGCGGAACACCAGATTGCCGGTGTCGTCAGCTTTCCAGGCCTTGACGATGGCCAGATCGGCGAAGATTCCTTCCTCAAGGATGTAGGTCTCGCCGTTGAAATCCTTGTGCTCTTTCCCTTCCGCAATCACGGTGCCGACGCCCGTCTTGGTGTAGAAACCGGGAATACCGGCCCCACCGGCGCGCATCCGTTCGGCCAGTGTTCCTTGCGGGTTGAATTCCAGTTCCAGCTCACCGCTCAGATACTGGCGCATGAATTCGGCGTTTTCGCCCACATACGAGCTGATCATCTTTTTGACCTGCTTGGTCTGCAACAGGATGCCGATGCCGAAATCGTCCACACCGGCGTTATTCGACGCAAAGCTCAGGTCTTTGACGCCCGAATCCCTGATGGCAGCAAGCAACAGTTCGGGAATGCCGCACAGGCCAAACCCGCCCGCGGCAATCAGCATGCCATCCGTCAGCACCCCATCGAGTGCCTCGGCGGCATTGGCATAGACTTTCTTCATGGAAAACTCCCCCAATGACATGGTGATGGGCAGGTTTTGCCGCCACGTCATGGGGAAGTCAATGAAACCAGAAGGTTCAGGTATTTCTACGGTAGTTCAGCTTACAATAGTGTCAGTCGGCGATCAGGATTCCGCAGGCGATGCGCCCCCCGGCACCGCCAATGGGTTGGCTAATGTGATCGTCGCCAGCTTCGTGGATGATGAAAGTTGACCCGTCCGCATCCAGCAATGCGCTCCCGTCACCCTCAAGTGAAACAAGGTTTGTAAAGGCCTCCATCTCGCCCACACCATCCTGTCCCACATATAGATTGGGCAGATCGCCGGGCTCGGGGCCCTCAGGGTTCAGCAGCCCATGTGCGCCTTCAACTTTGCCAACATGGCCTTGGGCCGTCTTGAACCCTTCACCGGCCTCGCAGACACCATGGCTGTGCAGGTGTAACCCATGTTTTCCCGGCGGCAGGTCAGTGACGCGTACGTGCAGCAGAACACCATTGGGCCCTTGCGTCGCCTTCGCCTGACCAATGACGTCGCCTTGCGCGTTGATGATTTCGGCTGTGGCAGATTTGACGTGATGCGCGGCCTGGCCCTGCGTGGCAGCCGCAACGCCTATCGCCGCAACAAGAATGGCGGTTCTGAACATGTCTCAACTCCTTTACTGATCAACGCAATCCTGTATCGCGTCAGTCCATAAACACGCAGGCCGGTTCCTTTATTCAGAAACCGGCCTGCGCGCTTTGTGACATGTCCCGGTCAAACGTCCGGATTATTCAGCCGCTTTCTTTGCTGTCTTCTTCGCGGCTGCCTTCTTTTGGGGTGCAGCCTTTTTTTTGGTGCCTTTCTTGGATGCGCGCTCATTGACCAGTTCTATGGCCATTTCCTGCGTCAGCTCTTCGGGCTTGATGTCTTTCGGGATGGTCGCGTTGACCTTTTCCCATTTTACATATGGCCCGTACCGTCCGTCCAGAACCTGCATCGCGCCGCCGTCTGGATGCTCGCCCAGGTCTTTCAAAGCTTTTGCCGCGGCGCGCCCGCGTCCGCCGGGATTGGCCCGTTTCTCGGCCAAAAGCTCAACGGCGCGGTTCATACCGATTTCGAACACATCGTTTGGGTCTTTGAGATTGGCATAGACCGGCTTGGCTTCATCGGCCAGCTGATGCATCAGATAGGGGCCAAAACGCCCGAAGTTCGCTGTGATCATGCCGCCTTCGGGGTGTTCACCGATCTGACGGGGCAGGGACAGAAGCGTCAGCGCCTTGTCCAGATCCATGTCATCCTTGCTCCAGCCGCGTGGAAGCGAGGAGCGCGGCGGCTTTTTGTTCTCGGGCGTGGGTTCGCCTCGCTGGACATACGGCCCAAAGCGACCGGATTTCAGCCAGATCTCATCCCCGGCGTCTTCGCCCAGCAATTGTTCGTCGCCTTCCGCGCCTTCACCGGCGATGGGCCGTGTATAGTTGCACTCCGGATAATTGCCGCAGCCCACGAACCCGCCAGTGCGCGAGGTTTTCAAGTGCAATTGCCCCAAACCGCATTTCGGGCAGATGCGCGGGTCGGACCCGTCCTCACGCGGGGGGTAAAGCTGTGGCGCCAATGCTTCGTCCAGCTTGTCCAGCACTTCCGAGATGCGCAGTTCGGATGTTTCACCAATCGCTACTGAGAAATCACGCCAGAACTTGCCCAGCAGATCCTTGTAGTCACGATCACCGGCGCTGACGTCATCCAGTTGCTCTTCCAGATTCGCGGTGAACTCGTAGCCAACATACTGGCGGAAGAAATTCAGCAGAAAGATAGTGACGATCCGGCCCTTTTCCTCGGGGATCAGCCGGTTCTTGTCCTTGCGTACATATTCGCGGTCCTGAATCGTGGTCACGATCGAGGCATAGGTCGACGGACGTCCGATCCCCAGCTCCTCCATCCGCTTGACCAAAGTGGCCTCGGTATAGCGCGGCGGCGGTTGCGTGTGATGCTGCAACGCCAGAACGGCTTCGTTATCTGCCATGATTGCGGCTTTGTCCGACTCGCTGGTGGCCTTGGCAAACTGATCGCGCAACGTAGTTTTGGAAAAGCGCGCGGGGTCGCCCTTCATGATCTGTGGCAGGCGCTTTTCGTCATCATCGGCGACATCATCGCGGCCTTCCTCATAGACGCGCATGAATCCGTCGAACAATACCACCTGACCGGTGGCACGCAGACCGACCTGACCGTCGTCACTGCCAATCTCGACCGTGGTGCGCTCCAACCGTGCTGCCGCCATCTGGCAGGCAATTGTCCGTTTCCAGATCAGATCATAAAGCTTGCGCTGATCTTCATCCGTGACCTTCAGCGCCTTGGCATCACGCGTCATATCCGTGGGGCGGATACACTCGTGTGCTTCCTGCGCGTTTTTGGCCTTGTTCTTGTACATACGCGGGCTGTCCGGCACATACTCTGCACCGTATCGATCCGCGATGGTGTCGCGCGTTGCTGTCACGGCCTCGGGGGCCATGTCGATCCCGTCGGTTCGCATATAGGTAATGTATCCGGCCTCATAGAGGCGCTGCGCCACCTGCATCGCATGGCGCGCGCCCATGCCGAATTTGCGGCTGGCCTCCTGTTGCAGGGTCGAAGTCATGAACGGCGCGCTTGGATTGCGCGCGGCGGGCTTGGCTTCGACCGAAGTCACACGCAGCGCGCGGCTGGTGACGGCCTGAACCGCCAGTTCGGCCCGTGTTGCGTTGGTCAGATCGTGCTTGTCCAGTTTCTTGCCCGCCAAAGTGACCAGCCGCGCCTCATAGGTTTGACCACGCGGTGTCTCGAACAGGGCCCGGACCGACCAGTACTCGACCGGCTTGAACGCTTCGATCTCCATCTCACGCTCGACGATCAGGCGCAGACAGACCGATTGCACCCGACCTGCGGATTTTGCACCGGGCAGTTTGCGCCACAGAACCGGTGACAGGTTGAAGCCAACAAGGTAATCCAAGGCGCGGCGCGCCAGATACGCTTCGACCAGGGGCATATCGACATCGCGCGGGTTTTTCATCGCCTCTGTCACCGCCTCTTTGGTGATGGCGTTGAAGGTCACCCGGCTGACCGGTGTATCTTTCTTGATCGATCGGCGCTTGGTCAGCGCTTCCTGCAAGTGCCAACTGATCGCCTCGCCCTCACGATCAGGGTCGGTGGCGAGGATCAGCGCGTTGTCTTCTTTCAGCGCGTCGGCGATGGCCTTTACATGTTTGCGGCTGTCATTGCCCACTTCCCATGTCATGCAAAATCCATGGTCCGGATCGACCGATCCGTCCTTTGGCGGCAGGTCCCGCACATGGCCGTAAGAGGCCAGAACGGTGTAGTCAGGGCCGAGATATTTATTGATTGTTTTTGCTTTGGCCGGAGATTCTACAACAACTACGGGCATTTAAGGGGAAACCTCGCTCGACGAATGTGGCGCCTTTTATGGTGGTGCAAAATGTGTGGGGCAAGCGGGGATTGTCAATGCGTTCCTTTGGCAGGCGGAAAAGCGACGTGATTTCAGCGTGATACCCGCGCTGGCTGGCAGGCAGAGCGTTCGGCTGGGCAATCTTGCCTTCCATCCAAATCAGCCTGCCAGAGACAACAACCCGCCCGGCTGTCGCTGGATTCGTCCGTCCAGTTCAAGGTCGACCAGCGCTGGCCCCAGATCCCCTGCCGAGGCCGCAATATCGCGCAGCAACTGATCTTCGGCGATGGGGGAAGGTCCCAGCCGCTCAAGGATTTGCGCCTGCAAATCCTGTGCGGCAGACCGTGGCTGCTTGGCAGGTGGCAGCTCGGGTTCGGCAAAGATCGGATCACCGTGCCGTGGCAGGGCTTCGACAACGTCGTCCGCCGACCGAACCAGCGTTGCACCGTCCCGAATCAAAAGGTTGCACCCGGCAGCGCGGGCGTCGAACGGGTGGCCGGGCACGGCCAGAACCTCGCGCCCCTGATCCAGGGCGTCACGCGCCGTGATCAGGCTGCCGGATTTGGCGGCTGCCTCAACCACCACGACAGCTTGGGCCAGGCCCGAGATGATACGGTTGCGGCGCGGAAAATGCCTGGCCTGAGGTGTCACGCCCATCGGCTGTTCCGACAGCCGCAGTCCCTTGGTTGCAATATTATGCGCCAGTTCCGTGTTCTCGGCCGGGTAAATGACATCAACACCACCCGCCATGACGGCAACTGTGCCGGTGTCCAGCGACGCCATATGCGCCGCCGTATCAATACCGCGCGCCAGACCCGAAACAATCACATGTCCCTTTTCGCCCAAGGCGCGCGCCAGACCACGCGCCATCCGCGCGCCCAACGAGGAACAGTTGCGCGCGCCCACCATCGCAATCGCCGGTTTCTGCAACAGCGACACATCCCCGATGGCCCAAAGCAAGGGCGGGGCATCGGATAGGTCGTTCAATGCGTCGGGGAAATCCGCGGACCCAAGGCACAAAAGCCGCGCTTTGGCGGCTTCTGCGGCCCTGAGTTCCGCCTCGATCACGCCGGGGGGGCAGGTTTCATACCCTTCTATTCCGGCGGCGCGTGCCATTTCAGGCAGCGCGGCCAGCGCGTTCTGCGCCGAGCCATGTTCGCGCATCAGCCGACGAAACGTCGCCGGGCCGACCTTGCGCGAGCGCAACAGGCGAAGCCACGAAAACCGGTCCTCTTCCGTGGTGGGTGGGAGTGGGGGGTGATTGGAAGAAAGCTGCTCTTCGGTCATCCGTTGCTCCGCCTGATTGCAGAACTGGTTTACGGGACAGGGGGTTAACAGCCTCTGAATCGCAGATAATTAGCAGCGATTTATCTGTATTTCTCGGGGAATGCACCGGTTAAGTGTCTGAAAGTAAATAAAAGAAAATTAACCAACCGGCGCTCAAATTAATAGCGCCGGTTGGAACGCTGTCGAATCAAAGTGGCGTATGGTTAACCCTGCGCCTGCCGTTGCGCTTGTCTTCCGACTCAGGCTGCCGACCCGCCGACAGTCAGCCCGTCCATCAGCACTGTCGGTTGACCCACACCCACGGGCACCCATTGACCGTCCTTGCCGCAGG
>NZ_JBXWSL010000069.1:0-12142 GCF_059613425.1 Ruegeria sp. BHSA123
AACTGCCCCAATGCGCATCAGGCAAATTCTGCCCGATCTCGGGAACGTAGCTAAGAGGAGCTGTGCACCATTTGCGCCATTGCCAGTAGACCGAGGCGGGCAGGTCCGAGCCAAACCCGATTGCTTTGCCAGGCAGATAGCCAAGCGCCCGCACCATCAGCGGTGCATGGCCATACCAGAACAGCCCCGCCAGCCCCCGATAGGGCCATGGGTGATCTTTCAAAGTCACCAGCCCCGAACACACACAGATCATACGGTCGATCTGGTTGATATCCGGCTGCACCGGCCCCAGCATCGCACCGACCGAATGGCCAATGGTCCAGTGCTGCGCCTTAGGAAATCGCCTGCGCAATTCGGCCCGTGCCGCTGGCATGTCGATCAATGCCCAATCCGCCATTGTTGCAGTTGCGTCTTTCAGGCGACCGACCAAAGAAAGCCCGTAGTCCCGATAGTCATAGGTCAGGCAAGCTATCCCCCGCTCGGTAGCCAGCCATCGCGCGAAGTGTTGATAATAGTCACGCGGCACGCCTGTGGCACTGTTCAGCACGACAACGGTTTCCGGCTCACCCACTGGCCGATGCAACCGCGCCGACAAGGTCACGGACCCTGACGGAAAGCGGAAATCTTCGATCAACACCGTCTGTTCCGTATCCAACATGATTCCCGGCTTTCGCTGAAACAATCGGTTTGCCTGCCTTCGATGCTGATGACACTAGGCCGGAACGTAAACCGCATCCAGCATGACCAAACGTCCGGCCTAAAGATCGGCTTGACTCGGAACGCGATCAGACGCTAGCGGTTGTGTGATGGTTTCCGGCCCCCACAAGAGGTCGGGATGAAAAGGGAACACGGTGCGGTTTGTCTGGTCACGCAGGCATCAACCAAGTCCGCGACTGCCCCCGCAACTGTAAGCGTTAAGCAATGCCGAAATACCACTGGCCTATGGGCTGGGAAGGTCGGCAGAGCAATGACCCGCAAGTCAGGAGACCTGCCATCGGAACTGAAACCGAAACTCGGGCGGGGTGTCCGGGCAGGTCCTGACGGCGAAATGCTGTCCCACCTGCCCCAATATTCCAGCCCACCACGCGCGGAGGGCGCAGGATGATCTGGAAGACAAAGTCACACGAATACAGCGCAACAGTGTGCCAGCGGACGGGCAAAACCTGCCCGGCTTTGGCGCGACTGGCCCGCTCGATTTCCGAAGCCATGGCGCAGGCGGTTTCGGCCACCAGCGAGGATTTCGAATTTGAAGGCAGCAGCGCGCTATCACATTGCGCGGAAGGGTGCATGGCAACGATCCGAGCGCGATCCGACAGCGTTCGCGTTTTCTGCGGGGCGCACCCTGATACGGCAATTCGGGACCTTGATGCCTATGCCGATTTGATCTTCGGACCTACATTCAGCACGCTGCCCTCGGGCATTGTCGCGAACCCGCCTTGCGCCATGATCGAGGTTTCAACGATCCGGCCTCGGAAAACCGGCTACGCACCCCAGCAGCTGTCAGCTTGATCCCACTTCCACCTGTGCCGGGGTGATCCGGGACGCCCAGGCCAGCTGCGCATCGGTTTCGACAGCGCAGGGGCGCACGGCCCGCAGGCGGTCCAGTGCGTCGCTGGCGCGTTCACCGCATTCAACCATCAGTCGCAGAACAATCATCCCGGATCTGCCGCACCCCCCACGGCAATGCACAAGAACCCGGCCACCGCCCGACAGCGCATGTCGGGCCGTGGCGCTGACCTCTGGCCAGGCCTTCTGAACCGCCTGCGTCGGTGCTCCAAAATCTTCGATCGGCAGGTGAACCCACCGGCTGGCACGGCTTTGGATGTCGCTGCCAAAGTGCTGCGCGCCATCCTGAAGCATTTCAACATCCGTCGTCATTGAAATCACAAGGCCCGGTTTCCACGCCGCAATCATATCCAGATCGCCGACGTAATCCCCGCCACGCCCGGGCATTGAAGTAAGGGCAAGCGTTCCGCCTCCGACCTGCAGAGCAAAAATGACCAGCTGCGACATGAAGTGCGTCCTCCCCCAAGGTACTCTTTAAGAAATGAGCCATTAAATCCGCTGGACCAGTTTAGTTGGAAACCAGCCCGTTTCTGAAACAAAAAATCATCACGCCCCACAGTGGACGCGGACTGCCGCCGCCACTACGCTGTGCCGAAGCACCGAATCCGAGCGAGTAGACATGACAGACACGCCCAGCCCCGCCTATCAGGTTCTCGCCCGCAAATACCGCCCGGAAACCTTTGCCGACCTGGTGGGTCAGGATGCCATGGTGCGCACCCTGAAAAACGCTTTTGAAGCCGACCGGATTGCGCAGGCCTTTGTCATGACCGGCATTCGCGGAACGGGTAAAACCACCACGGCACGGATCATCGCCAAGGGCATGAACTGTATCGGACCGGATGGAACCGGAGGGCCGACAACAGAGCCTTGCGGTCAGTGCGAGCATTGCATCGCGATCATGGAAGGCCGCCATGTCGATGTGATGGAAATGGATGCCGCCAGCCGTACCGGCGTCAACGATATCCGCGAGATCATCGACAGTGTCCGCTATCGCGCAGCCAGCGCGCGCTACAAGATCTACATCGTCGACGAGGTTCACATGCTCTCGACCAGCGCATTCAACGCGCTGCTCAAGACGCTCGAGGAACCGCCCGCACATGTGAAATTCATCTTCGCGACCACCGAGATTCGCAAAGTGCCGGTCACGGTTCTGTCGCGGTGTCAGCGCTTTGACCTGCGCCGGATCGAGCCCGAAGACATGATCGGCCTGCTGCGCAAGATCGCCGGGGCCGAGAGCGCGCAGATCGCCGACGATGCGCTGGCGCTGATCACCCGCGCTGCAGAAGGGTCGGCCCGGGATGCGACCTCACTGCTGGATCAGGCGATTTCACACGGGGCTGGCGAGACGACCGCCGATCAGGTCCGTGCGATGCTGGGTCTGGCGGATCGTGGTCGTGTTCTGGACCTGATGGACATGATCCTGCGCGGTGACGCGGCAGGGGCGCTCACT
The DNA here is from genome assembly GCF_059613425.1 of Ruegeria sp. BHSA123. Classification (NCBI taxonomy): domain Bacteria; kingdom Pseudomonadati; phylum Pseudomonadota; class Alphaproteobacteria; order Rhodobacterales; family Roseobacteraceae; genus Ruegeria; species Ruegeria sp. BHSA123. The sequence goes on from NZ_JBXWSL010000069.1 coordinate 3,017, forward strand.
GAACTGAGCGGACAATATGCGGAAGGCGCGGACCCTCTGGCCGTGCTGCGCGATCTGGCCGAAATCACGCATTGGGTGTCCGTCGTAAAGATCACACCTGACGCGGCACAGGACCCGACGGTTTCCCCCGACGAACGCACACGGGGCCAGCACATGGCCGAGGCCTTGCCGATGCGGGTTCTGACCCGGATGTGGCAAATGCTGCTGCAGGCGCTGGAGGAAGTCTCTGCCGCGCCCAACGCGATGATGGCCGCCGAAATGGCTGTTATCCGACTGACGCATGTCGCCGATTTGCCCAGCCCCGAAGAGCTGATCAAACGGCTGCAAGACGCCCCACCTTCGCCACCCGGCGGGCCGGGCGGGGGCATGTCAATGTCCCGGCAGGCCCCGGTGGCAACGCAATCCAACGCGACCCCGCCGCCTGCCTATGCATCGCCCCCGCGCGGCGCGGGTGGCGCACCGGTTGCCGCGCTGGCGCAGGATGCCCAGACGGCCCTGGCCCGCTATCCAACCTTCGGGCATGTGGTGGAACTGATCCGCACAAACCGCGATGTGAAACTGCTTGTCGAGGTGGAAAGCGGCATGCGCCTTGTGTCGTACCAGCCCGGCCGGATCGAATTCACCCCGACGCCTCAGGCACCGTCGGATCTGGCGTCGCGATTGGGCTCTGCCCTGCAACGCTGGACTGGCAATCGGTGGGCCGTCTCCATTGTCTCGGACGGGGATGCCGCGACCATCGCGGAAGTGCGGGACCGGGCCGAACTGGCCCTGAAAGCCGAGGCCGAAGAACACCCGCTGGTTCAGGCCGTGCTGACGCAGTTCCCCAAGGCGAGGATCATAAGGATCGAAACACCTGAACAGCGTGCCGCCAAGGTTGAGACTGAGGCCCTTCCCGAAGTCGAAGATGAATGGGACCCCTTCGAAGAGGATTAGCCCTAAGCTTGTGGGTCCAAGTTTCAAGAAACCGGCATACTCACGCCCCTCCACGATACAACTGAGGGTGGGAATGCAGGCGCATGACTGATCGGTCGGCGACGCTCTGATCAGGACAGGCGGGAGACCTCTTGTGCCGCCTGCCTGCGGTCCGTATTTAGAACCAAACAGAAACACAGGAGACGACTGATGCTGAAAGGACTCGGCGGGCTTGGCGGACTGGGCGACATGGCCAAGATGATGAAATCCGCACAAGACCTGCAAACCAAGATGACCGAAATGCAGGAAGAGCTGAACAACATAATGGTTGTCGGCGAATCCGGTGCGGGGCTGGTCAAGGCAACGGCCACAGCCAAGGGTGAACTCAAGGGGCTGGACATCGATCCGTCGATATTCAACGGCGACGACAAGGAAGTGGTCGAAGACCTGATCCTGGCCGCCATCAAGGACGCTCAGGCTAAAGCTGCCGAACGTTCACAGGAAGAAATGGGCAAGCTGACCGAAAGCATGGGCCTGCCGAAGGACATCAAGCTACCGTTCTGAGCTTCATCTTTTCCCAAATACTCCCGCCGGAGGCTCCCTCCGGTGCAAAGCAGGGCAGGCCATGGGCACGAACAGCGAAATCGACAATCTGATCGACCTGATGGCCAAACTGCCGGGGCTCGGCCCGCGCTCGGCCCGCCGTGCGGTGCTGCATCTGATCCGCAAACGCGCTCTGCTTCTGACGCCCCTGTCAGACGCCATGCAGCAAGTGGCCATCACCGCCCGCGAATGCCTGAATTGCGGCAACGTGGGCACCACGGATATCTGTGACATCTGCAATAGCGAGGCCCGAGCGACCGGCGAACTCTGCGTGGTCGAGGACGTCGCCGACCTCTGGGCGATGGAGCGGTCAGGGGTCTTCAAAGGCCGCTATCACGTGCTGGGTGGCACGCTGTCCGCACTGGACGGCATCGGCCCCGACGAACTGCGCATTCCCCGCCTCAGGGATCGGGTTCTGGCCGAAGGGATCACCGAAGTGATCCTTGCCCTGAACGCCACTGTCGACGGTCAGACCACCGCCCATTACATCGCGGACCAGCTGGAAGGTCAGGTGCGCCTGACCTCACTGGCGCAAGGCGTGCCCATCGGCGGAGAGTTGGATTATCTGGATGATGGGACGATTACGGCGGCGCTCAGGGCGCGTAAGGAAATTTAGGTCAGCATTTATAAATCAACGTCCCTAAAAAAGAGTCAGCAAGAACGGCGTCTCCAACGGTATTCAATTCAGGTACATATATTGCACAAATATCCAGATCTTATTGTACTGCGACATGGCGAAACGGAATGGAACACATTCGGGAAGTTCCAAGGGCGCATGAATTCCCCGTTGACGGAAATTGGCAAGTCTCAGGCCCGGAAGCAAAATGAGATACTCAGGCGAATACCGAATGCACCTTCGCGCGTTTTCGTCAGCCCGCAAGAGAGAGCAGTGCATACCGCCCGCTTAGCAACGACGCCTCATCATGAGTTGATATATGATGAACGGCTTATGGAAATCGCGTTTGGGCAATGGGAAGGCGCAACGCGTGATTTCATCCGAGAGCAAATCGATTGTTCCTATGAAAGCTATCATTGGTTCTTCCGCAGCCCGGGTGGGGAAAGCTTCGATGATATCTACGATAGAGTACACTCATTTCTGAAGGAACAAGATGAGCCTTCGATCATAGTAACCCACGGCGTCACGTCTTTGGTGCTAAGAGGGCTTTGGTTGGGTCTCGATCTGGACAATTTGCTACAGCTACCGCGAACTCAGGGTTGCGTGTTTCATCTTTCAAACGGAGTTGAAACCATAGTGACCTGAGCAAATGGTTTGGGTTCGGAACTCATGTTGCACTCATCATCGTTGCCAGAACAGTCACGGTGATAAAAAAGCGACTTTGGATGACCATCGAACTACTCTAAGGATGGGTAAATTCAGCGATTTATTTGGAGCCGCCCATGACCCGCCTTCTCGCCTTTACCTTCGCCGCCTTCACCGCAACCGCTGCCCTGTCGCAGGAACTGGTCGACAAGGGCTTTGTCGAAGGCTGGAACATCATGATGGACCCCGCGCTTGGGAACGGGTGTCTGATCCAGACGGTCTATCAGGACCTCTCGGTCGTGCGGCTGGGCTATGACGCATTGGATAATCGCGGGTACTTCGCCGTTTACAACAAGGCCTGGGGCAATATTGAACAGGGTAAAAGCTATCCCATCCGGTTCGAACTGGACGGCAAGAGCTTTGATGCAACCGCTATCGGGTTCAATGAACGCAAAGTGCCCGGTGCGACGGTTTTTTTCACCGACCGGAATTTCGTCACCGCGATTGCCCAGAACAAGACGATGACGGTTTACAATCCCGCAGGTGAGGTGGTGATGGCGATTGATCTGAAAGGCACCGCCAAGGCGCTGGACTATGCGCGGGACTGCCAGAACAAAAAACTTTAACGAATCGGATCGAACAGCGCGTCCTTGGCGGTGCAGTCGCGGATCACATCGCGGCCGCATGGCACCGGATCAAGATCGCGCGACAGGCACAGGCGGACCTCTTCGATATAGCCCTTTTTGCAGGTGACCGTGATCATATCGCGCTCAAGCCCCGGATTGGCCTTCAAAAACGCATCCTCAACCACCGAAGCCGGCAGTTTGACGGATGCGTCCAGCTTGCGGAAGAGCTGCGGGCGTTCGACCGCATCATAGGCACGCCGGGACAGGGCGAAATAGTCGGGCGCAGATAGCCCCGAACAGGTGCCGTGTTTCTTCCACTGATGCCATGCAAGGCCAGCACTACCCTGAATATCTTCCATTTCCCGCGTCATGCGGCGCGATGGCGGCGCCTCGGGTGAGCGGCAGAAGGATGGCCAGCCCTGATGAAATTGCGGCCAGAGCCCGTGCAGGATCCATCCGTGGTCGTGCCGGTCGTCACATTGGTCTGACCCGCGCGCGTCCCCTTCCCGGGCGCACCAATTGGGCGACCAGCTAAGCGACAAGACGTAATAGTCGAACTCACCCGCTTTTTCACCATCGGCCAGCGCTACCATCGCGCTGAAAACCCACAATACGACCCAGCGCATTCGCCTCTTCCCTTCTTGCTGCGTGGCGACTATATACGGGCCAAGTTCCCCGACAACGGAAACCTGCCCCAAAACCAAGGGGCCGCCGAATTCCGGCGACGGGAAAGATGTATGTATAGGAGACGGGCTGATGGCAAAACCGCTTATGGCCAAGGCAACCGCCGTATGGCTGGTGGACAACACCACGATCAGCTTCAAGCAGATCGCGGATTTCGTAGGGATGCACGAACTGGAAGTGCAGGGCATCGCCGATGGTGATGTGGCCGCAGGCGTAAAGGGCTTTGACCCAATCGCAAACAACCAGCTGACCCAGGATGAGATCGACGCCGCGCAGAACAACCACCTGCACAAGCTGAAGCTCAAGTTCAACCCGGCGGCATCCGGCGAAGAAAAGCGCCGTGGCCCGCGTTATACCCCGCTGTCCAAGCGTCAGGACCGTCCGAACTCGATCCTGTGGCTGGTCAAGTTCCACCCCGAACTCAGCGACGGCCAGATCGCCAAGCTGGTTGGCACCACCAAGCCGACCATCCAGTCGATCCGCGAGCGCACGCACTGGAACATCTCGAACATGCAGCCGATCGACCCGGTTGCGTTGGGCCTGTGCAAACAGTCCGAACTGGATGCGATCGTGCAGAAGGCCGCAGCCAAGAAAGCGGCCGAAGGCGGCGTGATGAGCGATGACGAGCGCCGCAAGCTGGTTTCGACCGAGCAGTCGCTGGAAATGGACGCCGCGCCGAAAATCCCGACTGCGATTGAAGGTCTGGAAACCTTCTCGCTGTCCGATGACCGGTCGGATGAAAAAGACGACGAGCCTATCATCGACGCCGACAGTTTCTTCAACCTGCCCAAAGGCGGGGCGGATGATGAAGACGAGGATGATCCTCGTTTGTAACAGACAATCAGCCCCGGTCGGAACGGCTGGGGCTTTTTTGACGGACTTGTCATGCTGAGCATTCTTTCCGCGATTTTCGGTCCGCACCGCGCCGTAACGATCTATGCCTTTCTCAGGACATGGGGGCTGGGTCTGGCGGGTGGTGTTGTCATGATCGCCATCGTCACCACCTTGTTTCTGCTGGGGGACGAAGGCGAACATGAGCACGAGGCTTTCCTGATCGTACCGGTTCTGTCCGCAACGCCGGTGAACGGGGACCTGAAGAACGGCGTCGTAGCCTCGGTTCGCCTGCCCGATGGATCGGCCACGTCGATCACGTCGACCGAATCGCAGATTTCAAAAACCGTAGGAACGACGGCCTGCGTGGAAAAACGCATCTACGTGAAAAGCGGTGAAGCCCGGTATCGGTTCAAACTGCCCCGTCTCTGCGAGTCCGGTTGATCAAGAATTCAGACCAAACAAAGCCGCCGATGCTGACGCCGGGCGGCTTTTTCGTTCATACCACCTGAAAGATGATGCCTGCGATTATTGCGCCCCCCACGCCAAGGCTCAGGTAGGCGGCAAACACGCGTGGTTTGACCAATGACCAGACTGCGGCCATCGCCGGAATGGAACTGACGGCACCCGCAACCATGAACGACATCGCAGCCCCCGCGGTCATGCCCTGATCGATCAGACCTGCCAGCAGCGGCGGCGCGACATAGGAATTCAGATAGGCTGGCATCCCCACCAGTGCGGCAACGATGATCGGCAGCACGCCTTCTCCGCCAACGACGCCAGCGATGAGGTCCGCAGGCACATAGTTGACCAAAAGCGCCTCGAGCACATAGGCCAGTGCCAGCCACTTGAGCAGGAACAGCCCGTTGTGTACGAATTCCGAACGGAACCGAACCCGGCGTTCAGGCTCTTGCCAGAACTTCCAGACCGGCTTGTCATCCGCCTTCGGACCACATCCGCAGCACCCTGCAGGTTTGTATTCGCGCAAGGGCTGTGCAAACGCGCCCTGCCGCATCAGCCACCGAACCGCGAACCCGCCGAAGAGGCCAAGCGCAACGGCGGCAACCGCCTTGCCGATCGCAAAGGGCCACCCCAGTGCAGCAGCCGTAATCAAAAGCGTCGGTGGGTCGATCAATGGCGAGCTGAGCCAGAACGCCATCACGGCCGACAGGGGCGCTCCGAGTGCAAGCAAGCCCGCAATAAAGGGAATGACTTCGCAAGAACAAAACGGTGCGAGGCCGCCGAACAGGGCGGCCAGAAAGATCATCCGGGTCTCGCGCCCTTCAAAAGCGCGCGCCACCATCACCTCGGCCCCGGTTGCCTTGAGGTATGACAACAGAAGCACGGCAAACAGGATGTATTGTCCTGTATGCGCCAAGGCCCTGACTGCAAAACTCACAACCTCAGTCAGGTTGCCGGGGTCGAGAACGGCCACCGCCACAAGAATGACGACAATCAATGCCCAGGGCGTCTTGATCATCTCCATCGCGCCTTTGGCGGTCAGTCGGGGGGATTGCGTCAATTCAGCCATCGTTGGCCGCCTTTCCAACCGCGTCAGCGCAGCATTCACTGAGAATGAACTGCGCCAGCGTCTTCAATTCGTCATAACAGGCCCGGTTGATGGTGGTGCGACCGATCTTTTCCTGCTCAACCACACCTCCGGCTGCAAGAAACCGCAGGTGGTGCGCCAAAGTCGACGGGGCAATCCCTGTCCGGTTCTGGATTTCGCCAACAGTCAGACCGGCCTCACCAGCCCGCACCAGTGTCTTGAGAACTTTCAGCCGGGCTTCCGAGCCCATGGCGGAAAATCCGGCAGCAGCGGTTTCCCACATGAGTCGCCTCCATTAAACTAGATTTCTAGTTTTTTAGTTTTATAAAAGATCCTGGTCAACCCACCTTGGGAAAATTTTCCATGGCACTGTAAGTCCAGATTGCCCCCGCCTTAAGTCCAACCTATAAGCAGGCATGGGGATATCGGTCGAAACATTCTTTCTTGAGCTCAACGGTCAGGGCACGTTGCAGGCCCAGATCCAGCAGATGATTGCCGAGGGCATTCTGTCCGGTCGCTTTCATGTCGGGGAAAAACTGCCATCCTCGCGAAAGCTGGCCGCACATCTGGGTGTCAGCCGCATCACTGTGACGCTGGCTTATACCGAGTTGCTGGCCAATGATTATCTGACGGCAAAGGGTCGCTCAGGATATTACGTCTCGCAAAACGCGCCGGTTCCGCCCAAATACTCGCCTGTGCAGCGCGGCACGGAATCTGTCGACTGGGACAAGGCACTGGCACGCCGCTTTCTGGACAGCGACGTCCTGCCGAAACCCAGCAACTGGCGCGAATACCGCTATCCGTTCATCTACGGTCAGGCCGACCGGACCCTGTTTGATCACGCCAACTGGAGATTGTGTGCGGTTCGCGCATTGGGGCATAAGGACTTCGATTCGCTGACAGGGGATTACGTGGATCAGGATGATCCGTTGTTGATCGAGTTCATCGCGCGCCACACCCTGCCGCGCCGTGGTATCGTTGCCCGCCCCGAAGAGATCTTGATCACCTTGGGCGCGCAGAACGCGCTTTGGCTGGCCTCTCGCATTTTGCTGACCCACAATCGCACGGCCGTAATCGAAGATCCCTGCTACTACGCGCTGCGAAGCCTTTTGAACCACTGGGACTGCGCTGTGACGCCCCTGAGCGTCGATCGCGACGGCTTGCCACCGGAGGCGATCCCCGACGAAGCGGATGTCATCTTTACCACCCCCAGCCATCAAAGCCCGACAACCGCGACGATGCCGGTCGACCGCCGCAACAAGCTACTGGATCGGGCACGCGATCTGGATGCAATGGTTGTCGAGGACGACTACGAATTCGAGATGGCCTTTCGCAGCGCGCCTTCGCCTGCACTCAAGTCGATGGATCGGGATGGGCGCGTGATTTACGTGGGCAGTTTTTCCAAATCGCTGTTCCCGGGATTGCGGCTTGGATATATGGTCGGGTCCGAACCTTTCATCCGCGAAGCACGTGCGCTTCGCTCGTTGGTCCTGCGCCACCCTCCGGGTCATATTCAGCGCACGGCAGCGTATTTTCTGTCATTGGGCCATTACGACGCGCAGATCCGACGTATGTCGAAAGCCCTGCAAGAGCGGCGCGATGCGATGGACAAAGCCATCGAGGAAAGCGGGCTGACAGTGGCCGGGCGGGGTGTTATGGGCGGCTCATCAATGTGGATGTCGGCCCCTGAGCACGTCAACACAACGCAGCTTGCGCTCCGACTACAGAACCAGGGCGTTCATATCGAGCCGGGTGCTCCGTTTTTCTCGGGGCCCGACAGGCCGCAGAACTTCTACCGCCTCGGGTACTCTTCTATTTCGACCAACCGCATAGGCCCCGGCGTCGAACTTATCGCGGAAGCCATCCGGTCAGCCTGAGATCGCACTGGACATATTCCGCAGACGCGTCTGGCCCTAACGCAGGTCGCACCCTTACGCCAAAACCATATCAACCCCCGGGCCCCGGTGCCCGGTTTCCTCACTCTTGCTTGGAGAGCACCGCGATGAAGATGACGACGGAAGAGGCCTTTGTTAAGGTTTTGCAGATGCATGGTATTGAGCATGCGTTTGGGATCATTGGCTCGGCGATGATGCCGATTTCGGACCTGTTTCCGAAGGCTGGGATCATGTTCTGGGACTGTGCGCATGAGGGCAGCGCGGGGATGATGGCGGATGGCTACACCCGTGCCACCGGCAAGATGTCGATGATGATTGCGCAGAACGGCCCGGGCATCACCAACTTTGTGACCGCCGTCAAGACTGCCTACTGGAACCACACGCCGCTTCTGCTGGTGACCCCGCAGGCGGCCAACAAGACCATCGGTCAGGGGGGCTTCCAGGAAGTCGAGCAGATGAAGCTGTTCGAGGATATGGTTGCCTATCAGGAAGAGGTCCGCGACCCGACCCGCGTCTGCGAGGTTCTGAACCGTGTGATCATGCAGGCCAAGCGCGCCAGCGCCCCGGCGCAGCTGAACATCCCGCGCGACATGTGGACCCAGGTTGTCGATATCGACCTGCCCGCCATTGTCGAGTTCGAGCGCCCCTCGGGCGGCGAAACCGCCGTGGCCCAGGCGGCCGAGCTGCTGTCGAACGCCAGGAACCCTGTCATTCTGAACGGCGCCGGTGTGGTTCTGGCCGAAGGCGGCATCGAGGCGTCGAAAG
>NZ_JBXWSL010000070.1:0-11843 GCF_059613425.1 Ruegeria sp. BHSA123
TGGCGCATCTCCTCGAACCTTTTGGCGTGACGGTTGTGGGTGCGGCGGACATGGACCTGCCTGAACCGGAAGAGACCGAGGACACCTTTGTCGGCAACGCCCGGATCAAGGCCCACGCCGCCGCAAAGGCCACCGGGCTGCCCGCCCTGTCAGACGATTCTGGAATCACAATCGACGCGCTGGACGGCGCGCCGGGTGTTTATACCGCTGATTGGGCCGAAACCGGCAACGGTCGCGACTTCCTGATGGCGATGACCCGCGCCCATAATGAGCTTGAGGCAAAGAGCGCCCCCCACCCCCGCACCGCGCAATTCCGCAGCACACTGGTGCTGGCCTGGCCTGATGGGCACGATGAAGTGTTTGAAGGTGTTGCCCCCGGTCATCTTGTCTGGCCCATCCGCGGCGAAGGTGGATTCGGCTATGATCCGATGTTTGTTCCCGAAGGGTACGACATTACCTTTGCCGAGATGGATCGCTGGGAAAAGAACAAGATCAGCCATCGCGGACGCGCGGTTGAGAAGTTCGTGAAAGGCTGCTTTGGCGGATGATTGGCGCAACGGAGGCTTTGGCCTTTACGTGCATTGGCCTTTTTGCGAGGCCAAGTGCCCCTATTGCGACTTCAACAGCCATGTTTCCAGAAACATTGATCAAAAACAATGGCTTGACGCCTATCTAAGCGAATTGCGGCGCTCGGCTGCCGAAACCCCGGATCGGGTGCTGAACACGATCTTTTTCGGCGGTGGAACCCCGTCTTTGATGGACCCGGAAATCGTTGCCGCCGTGATCGGTGAGGCCCGTGCGCTCTGGCACCCCTCCAACACCATGGAAATCACGCTGGAGGCAAATCCCGGATCAGTCGAGGCCGGGCGGTTCGCGGCCTATCGTGATGCAGGCGTCAACCGGATATCGATGGGCGTGCAGGCGCTCAACGACGAAGACCTGCGCCGCTTGGGGCGAATTCACACTTTGGCCGAGGCCCGCGCTGCTTTTGACATCGCCCGTGATTGTTTTGAACGGGTGAGCTTTGACCTGATCTATGCCAGGCAACACCAAACGTTGGACGCCTGGCGGGCCGAGTTGAACGAAGCTCTGTCCATGGCCGTGGATCACCTGTCGCTGTATCAGCTGACAATCGAAGAAGGCACGGCTTTTGGCGATCGTTATGCTGTCGGAAAACTGCGCGGCTTGCCCGAAGATGACAGTGCGGCCGACATGTACCTTGCAACACAAGAGATTTGCGAGAAACACGGCCTGCCCGCCTATGAGGTGTCCAACCACGCCCGCCCCGGTGCAGAGTCGCAGCACAATCTGGTCTATTGGCGTTACGGGGACTATGTCGGCATTGGTCCCGGTGCTCATGGGCGAATAACGGTGGGTGGTGAAAGACACGCGACCGAAACCCATCTGAACCCGCAGCGTTGGCTTGACGCCGCCACGAAGGGTGACGGAGAAAAGAAACGCTACGTCCTTTCGCCTGAAGATCAGGCGAACGAATACCTTATGATGGGCATGAGGATCTCAGAAGGACTAGATGTAGATAGGTGGGAGGCCCTGTCAGGCTGTCCACTTTCTGACGAAACCGTGGACCATCTGGTCGGCATTAATATGATTGAACGTGAAAACAACAGACTCAGAGCAACACCAGCGGGGCGCGCCGTGCTGAATGCTGTAATCCGGGAATTAATGGGCTGAATATGCAGTATCTTTGGGCGGGGCTGGGATTGATTTGCGTTGCGATGGCCGCGATTGGGGTTGTTCTGCCTCTTCTTCCAACGGTTCCGTTTTTGTTGCTGGCAGCGTTTTTCTTTGCGCGATCCTCTTCACGGTTGCATAACTGGCTACTGTCGCACCGGATTTTCGGGCCAATGATACTGGATTGGCAGAGTTCGGGCGCAATACGCCCGGCCGTAAAAAAGGCAGCAACCTTTTCGGTCGCCGCCGTTTTCGGGGTGTCTTTGCTACTATCCGTTCCGCCCTTCGTGCTGATCATTCAGATCATTGTTCTGGGTGGCGTCCTGATATTTATCTGGACGCGCCCTAACGGCTGAGCTTTGCACAAAGATCGTCAAGCTGATCCAGGTTTTCATATGTCAGAACAACCTGACCGGATTCCGTTCCCGCCTTGTGATTGATTGAGACTTTCATAGCCAAAATAGCGGACAGGTCTTTTTCCAGCGCGCGCGTATCAGCATCTTTTCCAGCATCCAGATTCCTGGATCTGGAAGCAGGTCGTGGAGTGTCGCCTTGCTGTTGTTTCTTGACCAACGCTTCGGTTGCACGCACAGATAGGCCATCCTTGACGATCTGTTTTGCCAATTCCGAGGGGTTTTCCGCCGTAATCAGCGCACGCGCATGGCCGGCCGATAATTTCCCTTCAATAACAAGTGTTTGTACGTCTATTGGCAGAGACAAAAGCCGCAACAGGTTCGCAATGTGGCTGCGGCTTTTCCCCAATGCCTCGGCAAGCTTTTCTTGCGTGTGCCCAAAGCGATCCATCAACTGCCTGTAGCCGGCGGCCTCTTCCACCGCGTTCAGGTCAGCACGCTGGATGTTTTCGATAATTGCAACTTCCAGTACTTCGGTATCATCAAACTCACGCACGATCACTGGGATCTCGTGCAGCTGCGCCATCTGAGCCGCCCGCCACCTGCGTTCACCAGCGACGATTTCATATTCTCCGGCCCCCGCCGGACGTACGATCAAGGGTTGGATAATACCTTTTTCCCGGACCGACGCGGCAAGCTCATCCAGTTGTTCGGGTTGAAACGTGCGTCGCGGCTGATTTGGGTTTGCCTTCAGCTTTTCGATCGGAACTTTCAGATCAGGTCTGCGCGCGTCAGATGATACCCGGTTGCCCGCTTCCGGATTAACATCCGCCATGAGTGCGGACAATCCCCGGCCCAACCCTCTGGATTTCGCTTTCCTGGTGCTCATGTCGGCCTCCTCACCACCGCTCATGCTGCGGTTTTGTTGTTCTTATGCATGATCTCACGGGCCAGATGCCGATACGCCATCGCACCAAGTGATCCCGAGTCATACTGCAATACCGGCAGCGCATAGGATGGCGCCTCGCTGACCCGCACATTCCTGGGTATCTTTGTTTTAAAAACCATCTCACCCAGATTGTCACGCGCATCCTTTTCGACCTGGCGGGACAAGTTGTTGCGGTTGTCATACATGGTTAACACAACACCTTCGATTCTCAGGTCTGGATTCGCGGTTTGCCGGACCTCCCGGATCGTCAACATCAATTGCGAAAGACCCTCCAACGCAAAGAACTCACTTTGCAGCGGCACAAGGACAGAATGGGCGGCAACCATCGCATTTACGGTCAAGAGGTTCAGTGACGGCGGGCAATCTATCAGGATGAAATCCAGCTCAAACGCGTCCACTGCCGTCTGACGCAGCGCATCGTGCAGCAGATAGCTGCGTTTTTCGTTGGAAATCAGCTCGATATCTGCCGAGCTCAAGTCAACCGTTGCAGGGACAACCAGAAGGTTTTTGATCTCCGTCTCCTGAACCACTGCCTCCAAGGGCGCGTCATCCAGGATGAGATCATAAGTGGTCCAATCCCGATCTTCGACCCCTAAACCGGTTGATGCATTCCCTTGTGGATCGAGGTCAACCACCAATACCCTGCAGCCAGCTTCGGCCAACCCTGCCGCTAGGTTGATTGCTGTGGTTGTTTTCCCTACTCCGCCCTTCTGATTGGCAACCGCAATTATCCGGGGTCCGGACGGTCGAGACAGATCAACCACGTGATACTCCTTTGATCTTAAGGATAACGGCCTGAGGTTCAGTTAAACTTGTAATGGCCTCAGCATCGAAATTCCATTCCTCACGCGCCTCATCCAGCTCTTTTTTCCAGTTTGCACCTTTGGGCAACAGCGCGGTCCCGTTTTCACCTAAATGCCTGTCACAGAATGATAACAATGTACGCAGATCCGCCAGCGCGCGCGCCGAAACGATGTTTGCGCCCAGGGGTTCAACCACCTCGATCCGCTTAGAAATCACTTTACACGACACGCCACATTCACGGGCGACGTTACGCAGAAAAGCCGATTTTCTCTGGTCGCTTTCCACCAGAGAGAAACTGGCGGTCGGAGCTTCCTTGGCAGCAATAATGGCGCATACCATTCCGGGGAACCCGCCGCCACTGCCAAGGTCCACCCAGGTTTCAAACGTTTCAGCGCATCGAAAAACTTGGACAGAATCCAGAATATGCCGATCCCACATGAATTCCAGACTATTGCGTGAAACAAGATTTATCCTGGGATTCCAGCGGTTCACCAGATCAACATAGATTTTCAGACGTTCGAATGTTTCACGTGAAACATTCAAGCCATCAAACTTGGAAAAATCGGCCATCATGCCTGACGCGCTCGTTGATCGCGGCGCAATTTCGCCAGGACAAGGGTGAGCGCAGCCGGTGTAACGCCTTCGACTCGGCTTGCTTGCGCTATGTTCGACGGTTTGGCCTGTGACAGTTTCTGCTTCATCTCAGAAGACAGCCCGTCCAGGCCAAAATAGTCAAATTCACGCGGGATAACATAGGATTCATCCCGCTTCATAGCCTCAACATCGCGCTTTTGCCGGTCGATATAGTTCGCATAAAGTGCGTCACGTTCGATTTGAAGCCGGATCGCCACGTCTACATCTTGTAGATCTGGTATCAAGGGAAACAAGTCCTCGAAAGATGTATCCGGAAATGCCAGAATCGCCATTCCATCTCGGCGGTTTCCATCCTGGTTGACGTTGATCCCGGCTGAAAGAACTTCCTTGGGTGTGTATGTGCGAGCGGTCAGCTTGGATTTCGCTGCATCAAGCTGGCTCATTTTCTTCTCAAAATGCGCCTGACGCCTCTCTCCGACACAGCCAAGTTCCAACCCAATCGGCGTCAACCGTTGATCTGCATTATCTGCACGCAGAGACAGTCGGAACTCGGCCCTGGAGGTGAACATTCGATAAGGCTCTGCCACACCACGTGTCGTCAGGTCGTCTATCATCACGCCGATATAGCTGTCTGATCTGGTGAAAATGACCGGTTCGCGGCCCTGTACGTCCAGCGCCGCGTTAAGGCCAGCAACCATCCCTTGTGCCGCAGCTTCCTCATATCCTGTGGTTCCGTTGATCTGCCCTGCCAGATATAGTCCCGGAACGTCGGGTAGCGACAAGGACGCGGTTAAGACACGTGGGTCCACATAATCATATTCGATCGCATAGCCCGGTTGAAGAATGTCCGCCTTTTCAAGCCCTTTGATCGACCGAACGTATTCCAATTGCACGTCCTGAGGCAGTGACGTTGAAATACCGTTGGGATAAATCGTGTGATCATTGACGCCTTCGGGCTCAAGAAAAACCTGATGCGAGTCCTTATCTGCAAAGCGAACAATCTTATCTTCGATCGAAGGGCAATATCTTGGACCTATGCCATCGATATGGCCCCCATACATCGCCGATTTTGAGAGGTTTGCTTCGATGATCTCGTGCGTCTTGGCATTGGTATGTGTAATACCGCAGGAAATCTGAGGCGCGACAACCGATGTTGACAGGAAAGAAAACAAGGTCGGGTCCTCATCCCCGTCCTGTCTTTCCAAACCTGACCAGTCGATAGTGCGCCCATCCAGACGCGGCGGTGTGCCGGTTTTCAAGCGTCCCAGCGGAAGGTTATAGCTATCCAACCTCTCGGCCAGTTTTATCGACGGGCGATCTCCCATCCGCCCACCAGCCCGTGACACGTCGCCGATATGGATGACGCCGCGCAGGAAGGTTCCGGAAGTCAGAACAACGGCTTTGGCATGCACTTCCGACCCATCTCCAAGCAGGACACCGGCGACACGGAGTCCGTCCATCAGGAAGTCTACAGCCTCCCCAACGATAATGGACAGGTTTTCCTGGTTGCTGATTTCGTTTTGCATTGCCGCACGATAAAGGGCGCGGTCAGCCTGCGTTCTGGGACCCTGAACAGCCGGACCTTTTCGCCGGTTCAACAGTCGAAACTGAATACCAGCCTGGTCAGCGACGCGACCCATTACACCGTCCAGCGCGTCAATCTCTCGAACCAGATGTCCCTTCCCCAACCCACCGATAGCCGGGTTGCAGGACATGACGCCGATATCGGTCGCAGATAATGTCACCAAAGCGGTTTTCGCACCCATCCTGGCAGCGGCGTGCGCGGCTTCCGTACCGGCATGACCGGCCCCAACCACGATGACATCAAAGTTTGAATGTTTCACGTGAAACAATCCTTATTTTCCTAAACAAAAGCTGGAGAAGATTTCATCCAACAGTGTCTCGACATCAATTCTGCCGACCAGAGATTCAAGCGCCCGTATGGCAGTCCTTAACTCCTCCGCAGCGATATCATACAAGTCCGGGCCTGATTCCAGAACCGTGATCGCAGCAACAAGTGAAGCCGATGCCTTGTTCATCGCAGCGCGATGGCGTTCACGCGTGGCTATACCATGTGTTGTGGTTCTTTCACTCAAGGCCCACGAAATCTGGTCGACAAGCGCATCAATCCCCTGTCCTGTCTTTCCTGAAACACCTTCACTCTTATCTTCCCGCAGGTCTGCTTTGGGCAGAACATGGATATCGCCATCCTGCACAGCTACATCCAGCTCTTCCGGGACTTCGGTCAGAAAAACACGCAAGTCTGCCGCTTCTGCCCGTTTTCGAGCCAGCTCGATCCCAAGATTCTCGACGTGATCTTCGGTTTCCCGCAACCCGGCCGTATCCAGCAATGTCACCGGCAAGCCAGCCAGATCCATACGAACCTCGATCACATCCCGGGTTGTACCTGCGAATTCCGAGGTAATTGCGGCTTCACGTCCTGCAAGCGCGTTCAACAGGGTTGATTTTCCTGCATTGGGAAGACCAACAATAGCCACTTCAAATCCGGTACGAATACGCTCGGCAATCTTCACCCCATCTGCTTCTCGACGAAGATCTGCCAGAACACCGCTTGTCAAATCGCGGACTTCCGGCGTGACGTCGGTGGGGACGTCTTCATCAGCGAAATCGATGACGGCTTCCAGCAACGATGCCGCGCGGATCAGATCGCGCCGCCAGCGCTCGGCCAGCGTGCCAAGCTCACCGGCAAGAATGGTCTGGGCCTGCTTACGCTGTGCCTCGGTTTCCGCGTCAATCAGGTCTGCAAGGCCTTCGACCTGTGTCAGATCCATCTTGCCATTTTCAAGGGCCCGGCGTGTGAATTCACCCGGGTCCGCCAACCGCAGCCCATCGGTGTTCGACAAACAGCGCAGAACCGCATTGACCGAGGCCGTGCTGCCATGGATCTGAAGTTCTGCCACGTCTTCCCCGGTGAAACTTGCCGGTGCCTGAAAGGTCAGAACCAGACCATCATCCAGACGTGATCCGTCCTGATCCCGCAGGGTGCGCAAGACTATTCCCCGCTTGGGCAGTTCCGCGCCGCTCAGACATGCAGCTGCGGAATGCGCTTCGGGGCCAGAGAGGCGAATGACCGCCACCCCTGCTTTGCCTTGCGCGCTGGCCAAGGCGAATATCGTATCCATTCGTAGGCCTCGCGTCGCTTAAGACCTGTGTCAGGTGTTCATTGAATCGAAGAACTCGCCGTTTGTCTTCGTCTGTTTCAACTTCGACAACAGGAACTCGATTGCGTCGGTGGTGCCCATAGGATTGAGGATACGGCGCAGAACAAAGGTTTTGGCCAGATCGCCCTTGTCGACCAGCAGGTCCTCTTTCCGTGTACCGGATTTGAGGATGTCGATCGCCGGGAACACGCGTTTGTCTGCAATCTTGCGGTCCAAAACGATTTCCGAGTTACCAGTACCTTTGAATTCTTCAAAGATCACCTCGTCCATCCGGCTGCCGGTATCGATCAGCGCCGTGGCGATGATGGTCAGCGATCCGCCCTCTTCGATGTTTCGGGCTGCGCCGAAGAAACGCTTGGGCCGCTGCAACGCGTTTGCGTCCACACCACCGGTCAGAACTTTGCCCGAGGATGGTACAACGGTGTTAAAAGCTCTACCAAGTCTTGTGATTGAGTCGAGTAGAATAACAACATCTCGTTTATGCTCGACCAGGCGCTTGGCCTTTTCAATGACCATCTCCGACACGGCCACGTGACGCGTTGCGGGTTCATCGAAGGTTGACGACACAACCTCACCCTTAACCGAGCGCTGCATGTCGGTCACTTCTTCCGGGCGTTCGTCGATCAGCAGGACGATCAGGTAACACTCCGGATGGTTCTGTTCGATCGAATGCGCGATGTTCTGCAGGATCACGGTTTTACCAGTCCGCGGCGGTGCCACGATCAGCGAACGCTGACCTTTACCGATCGGCGCAACCAGATCGATCACGCGCGCGGACTTATCCTTGATGGTGGGATCTTCAATTTCCATCTTCAGACGCTCATCCGGGTACAGAGGCGTCAGGTTGTCGAACAGGATCTTGTGCTTGGCCTTCTCGGGATCTTCAAAGTTGATCATGGTGACATTGGTCAGCGCGAAATAACGCTCATTCTCGTCCGGCGCCTTGATCTCGCCCTCGACCGTGTCCCCAGTCCGCAGTGAGTGCAGACGGATCATATCGGGCGAGACATAGATATCGTCAGGACCCGGCAGATAGTTTGCCTCGGGCGAGCGCAGAAAGCCGAACCCATCTTGTAGCACTTCCAGTACGCCATCACCGCCGACGGTCCAGCCATCATCGGCACGTTCGCGTAGAATCTGGAACATCATCTCGCCCTTGCGCATGGTCGAGGCGTTTTCGATCTCCAGCTCTTCGGCCATTGCCAGAAGGTCTTTGGGGCTTTTGGCTTTCAGGTCGGCCAAATTCAGGGATTCATTGGACATGATACATACCTTCACCGCTGAAAGCGCGGCTTGAAGTGGAATTTCAGTACGGAAAATACGCCGCCCGGACGGGCGTGTTGTGATCTACATAAGCGCAGCGTCGTTCGGAGTCAAACAGGCGTTCAGAACTTCAGTATGACCGCCAGAACGATGATAACCATCAGAATGGTCGGAACCTCGTTCATCATGCGATATTGCCGCCCAGTGAGCTTATTCTGGCCTGCCAGAAATTCCTTCCTTCGGGCCATAAGCCAATGGTGGAACCAGGTCATCGCGATCACGCCCGCACCTTTAACCCAGGGCCATGCGAAATCCCATCCGACGATCCCCGGTGTGAACACCATGATCAGCCCGCATAACCAGGTCACAACCATCGCGGGGCGCATGATCACCCGCAGCAGCTTGTCTTCCATTTCAAAGAAGATGTCTTGCGCGCCCTCTACGACCTGCGCTTTTTCGACGTGATAAACAAACAGTCTGGGCAGATAGAACAAGCCCGCCATCCATGAGATCACGGCCATGATATGTAATGACTTCACCCACGGGTAAATCGTGAAAAGAAGGTCTGTCATGCCGGCTCCGAACGTTGTTCGGAACTCTCCCTAATAAAAAAATAAGAAAAGAAAAAGGATGATGGTTTTGTAGAGTGCTAAATATCCGTGGATTATTATTTTTACCCTAGCGTTTTCCCCAGGGGGACAAAATACCTGAGGTTCCCAGAGATTCTGTTGATAGTACAAATTAAATATATAAATCAATTATTTAAGTTGGATCAGGTAAATCTGGTCTGTGGATAACCCGATGGGTATCGCTGGATACATCTGTTATCCCACGAGTTAGAGTTATCCTTGTCCCGACAGGATGAGATTTGAGCGACTCGGGGATCTTTGCCACAAAATTCCCGGGGTTGCGTGTCAACCGGAAAACCATACAAAACACCCCAGAACTCTCATCGATTTGCACACGGGGTTTTCCACATGTCTGTCCCCATTCTTCTGGCTTCGGGATCTGTTATTCGCGCGCAACTGCTAAGGAACGCAGGTGTGCCGTTTGCGGTTCAAACGGCGCGCGTGGATGAAGAGACGGTCAAACGGGCGTTGCTGGCAGAGGATGCCGCACCACGCGATATTGCGGATACGCTGGCTGAGATCAAAGCGCGTAAGGTCAGTGACAAAAACCCCGGCGCCATGGTGATCGGTTGCGATCAGGTGCTGGATTTCGAAGGGCAGCTGCTTTCAAAGCCCGAAACCCCGGAACAAGCGCTGGTCCAACTGAAAACCATGCGCGGCAAGCGGCACATGCTTTTGTCAGCAGCTGTGATCTATCAGGATGGTGAACCGATCTGGCGGCATGTGGGGCAGGTGCGTTTGCGGATGCGGGTCAGTTCTGATGCCTACCTGAAAGACTATGTTACGCGGAACTGGGACAGCATTCGCCATGCCGTCGGAGCCTACAAGCTGGAAGAAGAAGGCGTCCGCCTGTTCGCCACCATTGACGGAGACTATTTTAACGTTTTGGGTATGCCTCTGTTAGAGCTTCTCAACTTTCTGGCTGTCAAAGGGGTGATCGAGCAATGACAGAAAACCGGGTTCCTTTAGCCGGAGTGATCGGGCACCCCATCGGGCATTCGCGTTCACCCAAGCTGCACGGGCATTGGTTAAAGACCTATGGGCTTGCCGGGCATTATATCCCGATGGACGTCGCCTCTGCTGATCTGGAGACTGTGCTGCGAACCCTGCCCAAAGCGGGCTTTGTCGGGGCCAACGTGACCGTTCCGCACAAAGAAGCTGCGCTGAAGATCGCAGATCACGTTTCCGACCGCGCAACGGTCATTGGTGCCGCAAATACGCTGGTATTCCGAACTGATGGTTCGATCCACGCAGATAACACCGACGGGTACGGGTTTATGGAAAACCTGCGCAATGGCGCACCTGACTGGAATGCGAAAGATGGCCCGGCGGTTGTGTTTGGTGCCGGGGGCGCTGCCCGTGCCGTTTTGCAGGCTTTGTCTGATGCCGGGGTGCCGGAAATCCTGCTGACCAACCGGACGCGCGCCCGCGCGGATCATCTGAAGGAAGAGTTCGGCCAACGCATTCGCGTGGTCGATTGGGTTCAAGCGGGAAATGTCATTGAAAACGCCGAACTGGTGGTCAATACGACTTCACTGGGGATGCAGGGCCAGCCAGAGCTGCGCGTGCCGTTGGACGGGTTGCAACCCGGTGCCGTGGTAACGGACCTGGTCTATGCCCCGTTGAAAACCCGTTTGCTGCAAACCGCCGAGGAGGCCGGATGCACCACAGTCGATGGTCTGGGGATGTTGCTGCATCAGGCTGTTCCCGGATTTGAACGCTGGTTTGGTGTCCGCCCCGAAGTAGACGCGGATACGCGCGCGGCGGCCCTGGCATGAGTTTTACGCTTGGCCTGACAGGCTCAATCGGTATGGGGAAAAGCACCACAGCGCAGATGTTCGTTGAAGAAGGGTGCGCATTGTGGGATGCGGATGCGGCGGTGCATCGGCTGTATGCCATTGGTGGAGCAGCGGTTGAACCAATGCGGGCAGCCTTTCCCGATGCGATACGTGATGGGGTGGTCAGCCGAGACGCGTTGAAACGAATTATCGCGGGTGACCCGGCCACGTTGAAAGCGATTGAGGCGATTGTGCATCCACTTGTCGCTGCTGATCGTGCGGAATTTCGCGAAAGCGCTACAAGCGACATCCTGGTGTTCGATATTCCGCTTTTGTTTGAAACGGGCGCTGATGCGGCAATGGACGCAGTGGCCTGCGTTTCGGTCCCGGCCGAAGACCAAAAGCGGCGCGTAATGGAACGCGGAACAATGACCGAGGCGCAGTTCGAGCAGATCCGCGCCAAGCAGATGCCGAACGATGAAAAATGCGCGCGGTCGGATTTTGTGATCGTGACTGATACTCTGGACCACGCCCGCGCGCAGGTGCAGGATGTGGTCAGGCAGATACGGGCGGGGATGGCACATGCGTGAGATTGTACT
>NZ_JBXWSL010000071.1:0-11913 GCF_059613425.1 Ruegeria sp. BHSA123
TTTTTCTGGCACGCGCGGGCAACCGGATTGTGGCTCAGCAGCAGGAGAAGCTGTACCGCAAGCTGGTCCGGCACGGAGTGTCGTTCTTCTCGACCACTGAATCGTCGGATCTGCTGATGCGCACGACCAATGGCGCGCAATCGGCCCGGAGCCTGATCGATGTTCTGGTCACCGGGTTTGTCCGCGATGCCCTGACCCTGGTCGGCCTGATTGTGGTCATGGTGTATCAGCAGCCGGTCCTGTCGGTGATGTTCTTTGTGGTGGGCCCGATTGCCCTGCTGGGGGTGCGGTATCTGCTGAAAAGCGTCCGCTCGATCATGCAGGCCGAGTTCAAATCGCTGGCAGAGATCATCCGGGTGCTGCAGGAGACCTCGGCGGGGATCAAGGTGATCAAGGTGTTTGCGCTTGAAGATCGCATGATCGACCGAATGGAGACCGCGATCCGGAAGGTCGAACAGCGCTCGAACGACATCGCCCGGCTGCAGGCCATTGCCAGCCCGCTGATGGAGTTTCTGGCCGGTCTGGCGGTTGCCGGGGTTCTCATTGTCAGCACGATGGGTATCGCGGGTGCCGAACAGCCGACCGCGGGTCAGCTGATGTCCTTCATCACCGCTTTGCTGATGGCCTATGAACCTGCCAAGCGCCTGTCCAGGATGCGGGTCCAGATTGAAACCTGCATGGTCGGGGTCGGCCTGTTGTTCAGCCTGCTGGATCAGGAGGACACGATGGTGGAAAGCCCCCGGGCCCGTGACCTGAGTGACGGCCCCGGACAGATCACGCTGCGCAATGTGACCTTTGGCTATCAGGGCACGGTGCCGGTGATCGACAACATGAGCGCCACTTTCGAGGCCGGGAAAACCACCGCCCTTGTCGGCCAGTCCGGTGGTGGCAAATCCACGTTGTTTGGCCTGATCATGCGGTTTTACGACCCCGATCAGGGCAGCGTCGAGATCGATGGCCGGGACCTGAGGGATGTCAGCTTTGCCTCGCTGCGGCGGAAAATCTCGTATGTCGGTCAGGATACGTTCCTGTTCTCGGCCTCGGTGATGGACAACCTGCGCTGCTCGGCGCCCGATGCGAGCGACGAAGAGGTGATCGCGGCAGCCCGGGCCGCACATGCGCATCAGTTCATCACCGACCTGCCGCAGGGCTATGAGACCCCGGTGGGCGAGAACGGAACCTTTCTGTCGGGCGGCCAGAAACAGCGCATCGCGATTGCCCGTGCCATTCTGCGCAAGGCCGAGATCCTGCTGCTGGACGAGGCCACAAGCGCGCTGGACGCGGAATCGGAATCGCTGGTCAAAGAGGCGCTGGACGCCCTGACACAGGATGTCACCGTCATCGTCATCGCCCACCGCCTGTCAACCGTGCTGGAGGCAGACAAGATCATCGTCATCCAGGACGGCGCTATCGCCGAACAGGGAAACCTCGACCAACTCATGCAGAAAAACGGCCCCTTCAAAAACCTCTTCGACCAACAGTTCAACAAACACAAACAAAAAGTCGCACAGTAATAGGGGGAGCTGAAAATCAGATAACCGGTAAGAGTCACGCCTGTTCTGCTGTTGAGTTTGTCTGTGCACAATGCGCGTCTCAGCGCGTTGGTGTTGTGGCGCGGCAAGCGGATCCGGGGTCAGCGTTCGCCGCAATCTGGCGGCAAAGCCTTAGGGTTGCGGTGGCAAAACTGTCCCACCAATAGCCAGCGTCAACTGGCGCGCTGCTTCCATCACCGGGCGGCTCAGCCGTTCGATTTCGGCCGCTCCGACGCGACTGGTTGGCCCGGACACTGAAAGCCCCGCGACCGCCTCTCTGTTGATATCGAAAACGGGTGCTGCAATGCATCGCATACCCGTAGTCTTTTCTTCGTTATCCACGGAAAAACCCCGCAATCTGATTGCTGCAAGATCTTTCTTCAACGCCTCAGCGCCGGTAATCGACTGATCCGTAAAAGCCTGTAAATTCGCTGAGGCCAACCTTCGGTTCAATCTGTCTTCGTCCATGTGGGCCAATAACGCTTTTCCGATGCCCGACGCGTGCATGGGTGACAATGTACCGGGCGGAAAAAACGCCCGGATACTTTCATGTGTTTCAACCTGGCTCAGGAACAGCACCAGACCTTCTTTCTCAACTCCCAGATTGGCGGTTTCACCCGTGGTTTCCATCAATTTGCGCATGATCGGCCTTGCCCGTTCCACCAGACTGGTACGACGCAAAAACCGCGAGCCGATCACAAACGCCTGCGGGCCAATGTGCCAAACCTGTTCTTCATGGTCGAACTCGACCAGACCCCTGCCCTGTAACGTCACGAGGATGCGATAAACGGTGGCCGGTGCCTGACGCATTTCATCTGAAAGTTCAGTAAGAGCTTTGCCTTGCGCCTGGCTCAGATATTCGAAAACCTCCATCGCCCGATCCAGTGATTTGATCGTATTCTGCGCGGTTTTGTCGTCCCACCCCCGCGGTCTTCCCCGGGCTTTGCGACGGAGTTTCGGGTCATTGTCTTGCAATTCCATAAAAACCCTCTGAACATTTATGAAAGACTATTTCAGGATATGAAAAATATAACTCACTGACAACTATAAGTTAAATCTCTTATCACGAATTCTGAAATGCGTTTTCAAAAAAATTTCCAATCGGGTTGATGAAACTTATTGTGCTGGCAAGGACGGAAGGAGACCATCCATGAGCTTTCAAAACCCCGTTTTCATCCCGGGCCCGACGAACATCCCGGAAAGCCTGCGCAAAGCCTGCGATATGCCCACGATCGACCATCGTTCGCCATTGTTCGGGCAAATCCTGCATCCTGCGCGCGCGGGTGTGCGGGACATTCTGAAAAGCGACAGCGCCGAAGTCTTCATTTTCCCGTCGACCGGAACCGGGGGCTGGGAAACCGCCCTAACCAATACGCTGTCCGCCGGTGACAAGGTTCTGGCGGCCCGCAACGGCATGTTCAGCCATCGATGGATCGATATGTGCCAGCGCCATGGGCTGAATGTTGAGATCGTCGAAACCCCGTGGGGCGATGGGCTGCCGGCTGACCGGTACGAAGAAATCCTTGCCGCCGACAAAAGCCACGAGATCAAGGTTGTTCTAGCGACGCATAACGAGACGGCAACTGGTGTGAAGTCGGATATCGCTGCTGTGCGCAAGGCGCTGACTGCCGCGCAACACCCGGCCCTGCTGTTTGTTGATGGTGTCTCATCAATCGCGTCGATGGATTTCCGGTTTGATGAATGGGGCGTGGATGTTGCCGTTACGGGGTCGCAGAAGGGTTTCATGTTGCCCGCTGGCCTTGCCATCGTCGGTTTCAGCCGGAAAGCGATGGAAGCAACCAAAACCGGCACTCTGCCCCGCACATTCTTTGATGTCCGGGACATGACCAAGGGATACGCCAACAATGCTTACCCCTATACACCCGCTGTCGGGTTGATGAATGGCCTCAATCAAGCCTGCTCTATGCTGCTGAATGAAGGTCTGGAGAACGTTTTTGCCCGGCACCACCGGATTGCGGAAGGGGTCCGTGCCGCTGTGGGGGCGTGGGGGCTGGAGCTTTGTGCCAGCAGCCCGGCGGTCTATTCCGATACCGTAAGCGCAATCCGTACGC
This sequence comes from Ruegeria sp. BHSA123, assembly GCF_059613425.1. Lineage (NCBI taxonomy): Bacteria > Pseudomonadati > Pseudomonadota > Alphaproteobacteria > Rhodobacterales > Roseobacteraceae > Ruegeria > Ruegeria sp. BHSA123. The sequence goes on from NZ_JBXWSL010000071.1 coordinate 3,605, forward strand.
CGAACGGCTTCAACGCGACGGATATTGTCACGCACGCAGCTGAAAAATACGGCGTTGCCTTTGGCGTGGGCCTTGGTGAGGTCGCGGGCAAGGTGTTCCGGATCGGGCATCTGGGCAGCCTGACGGATGTCATGGCTCTGTCCGGGATCGCCACTGCCGAGATGTGCATGGTTGACCTGGGACTGAACATCGACCTGGGGTCTGGAGTTGCCGCCGCACAGGAATACTATCGCGGCCATCCCGGTTCCGTTCAGAAGAACGCGGCATGATGAAGGATTGCACAATGTATATCCCAACCTATGAAGACATGCTTGCGGCGCATGACCGGATCAAACCCTATATCCGCCGCACCCCGGTGCGAACTTCGGACTTTCTCAATGAACTGTCAGGCGCGCAGCTGTTCTTCAAGTGCGAAAACTTTCAGGAACCGGGCGCTTTCAAAGTACGAGGTGCTGCGAATGCGGTTTTTGGGCTGGATGAGAAACAGGCTGAAAAAGGTGTCGCCACCCATTCTTCGGGCAATCACGCCTCGTGCCTGTCTTATGCGGCGATGAAACGGGGCATTCCCTGCAACGTGGTCATGCCTCGGACAGCGCCGCAGGCAAAGAAGGATACGGTCCGCCGTTATGGAGGGAAGATTACAGAATGCGAACCCTCCACCTCGTCGCGCGAAGCGACATTTGCCGAGGTTCAGGCGGCTACGGGCGGTGACTTTGTTCATCCCTACAACGATCCTCGGGTCATCGCCGGGCAAGGCACCTGTTCGCGAGAGTTTATCGAGCAGACCGACGGTCTGGACGCGGTCGTTGCGCCAATCGGCGGTGGTGGCATGGTGTCTGGAACCTGTTTGACCCTGTCCAATCTGGCCCCAGAAACAGCGGTCATCGCGGCAGAACCCGAACAGGCAGACGACGCCTATCGCAGCTTCAAGGCCGGTCATATCATCGCGGATGATGCTCCAAAGACTATTGCTGACGGGTTGCTGGTTCCGCTGAAGGATCTCACCTGGCATTTCGTATCGAACCACGTTTCAGAAATTTACACTGCCTCCGAGCAGGAGATCATCGATGCGATGAAACTGACATGGAAGCACCTGCGGATTGTGATGGAGCCATCTTCGGCCGTTCCGCTGGCCACGGTTCTCAAGAACCCGGACGCATTCAAGGGCAAGCGTGTCGGACTGATTGTTACAGGTGGCAATGTCGATCTGGACCGGCTGCCCTGGATGAACGCCTGAATATACCCCAACAAAAAACAATCCCGGTATAGGATTACGGAGATGAAAGATATGAGCACTCTCGACCAGTTCGAAGTAGGTTACGACATTCCGGCCAAACCTGGCATGGACGAAGCAGATATCCAGACACCCAGCCTGATTTTGGATCTCGACGCGCTTGAGCGCAATATCAGGAAGATGGGCGATTATGCCAAGGCGCACGGGATGCGTCACCGCGTGCATGGTAAAATGCACAAGTCGGTCGACGTGGCCAAGCTGCAAGAGAAAATCGGTGGTGCCGTCGGTGTCTGCTGCCAGAAAGTTTCCGAGGCCGAAGTATTCGTTCGCGGTGGGATCAAGGACGTTCTGGTTTCGAACCAGGTGCGTGACCCGGCCAAAATTGACCGCCTCGCACGCCTGCCAAAACTGGGCAGCCGCATTATTGTATGTGTCGACGATCTGGAAAACGTCGCTGACCTTTCGGCGGCGGCAGTCCGGCATGGAACACAGCTGGAAGTCTTCGTGGAAATCGATTGCGGCGCAGGTCGGTGCGGGGTCACAACGACACCCGAAGTGATTGAAATCGCCAAGGCGGTTGAGGCTGCTGACAACCTGAAATTCAGCGGAATTCAGGCCTATCAGGGCGCAATGCAACACCTCGACAGCTATGAGGCACGCAAGGAGAAACTGGATACTGCCATCGCGATGGTCAAAGACGCAGTAGACGGCCTTAAAGCCGAGGGTATCGAGTGCGAGTTGGTCTCGGGCGGCGGTACTGGGTCATACTACTTCGAATCCAACTCGGGCGTGTATAATGAGCTGCAATGCGGGTCTTATGCGTTCATGGATGCCGATTACGGTCGCATCCTGGACAAGAACGGCAACCGGATCGACCAGGGCGAATGGGAAAACGCATTCTTCATCCTGACCAGCGTCATGAGCCACGCCAAGGCTGACAAGGCAATCGTCGATGCGGGTCTCAAGGCTCAGTCGGTGGATAGCGGTCTGCCTGTTGTTTTCGGGCGTGACGATGTCGAATACATCAAATGCTCGGATGAACATGGCGTCGTGATGGATCCGAGCGGGGCGCTCAAGGTCAATGACAAGCTGAAGTTGGTGCCGGGGCACTGTGACCCAACCGCAAACGTGCATGATTGGTATGTGGGCGTCCGGAATGGCAAGGTCGAATGCGTGTGGCCAGTGTCAGCCCGCGGCCGCGCGTACTGAGCCTGATTGCTCAAAGAATGAGCTTTCGGCCAAACATGGCCGGACAGTCGCCCGTGCGCGCCCGCTTTTGTCGGTGAAACGCACGGGCGCACGAATTTCGAATGGAGAATGACATGCTGATCGTACCCGAGCGCGAAATCGCCAACCTCATGACCCGCGACGCGGCCTTTGAAGCCGTCGAACAGGTCTTTGCCTCTATGGCCGCAGGGGACGCCTATAACTTTCCTGTCGTGCGCGAAGCCATCGGGCATGAGGACGCTCTGTACGGCTTTAAAGGCGGGTTTGATCGCGCCGGGCTGACACTGGGCCTGAAGGCCGGGGGGTATTGGCCGAACAACCTGGAAAAGCGCGGGTTGATCAATCACCAATCCACTGTTTTTCTTTTTGACCCTGACACCGGGAAACCGTCGGCGATGGTTGGCGGCAACCTTTTGACGGCCTTACGCACTGCGGCGGCCTCTTCTGTATCTATCAAGCACCTTGCCCGTGCGGGCGCGCGGGTGATCGGTATGATCGGGGCCGGGCATCAGGCAACCTTTCAGCTACGCTCGGCCCTGGAGACCCACACCTTTGAAAAGGTCCTTGGCTGGAACTACCACCCCGAGATGCTGCCCAACATTGAAAAGGTCGCCAGTGAAGCCGGTGTTCCGTTTGAAGCGGTCGAACTTGATGGCATGACCGAAGCGGATGTCATAATCTCGATCACCTCGGCTTTTGCGCCATCGCTGATGGCAAACCATGTCAGCCCCGGAACGCATATCGCGTGCATGGGAACGGACACCAAGGGCAAGCAGGAAGTCGAGGCGGCGTTGCTGGCCAAAGCATCTGTATTCACAGATGAAATCGCACAGTCGATTTCGATTGGCGAGGCTCAACACGCCGTGGCACAGGGCCTGATCAGGGAAAGTGACCTGGTCCAGTTGGGTGCGGTCATCAACGGAACGAACCCGGGCCGGACATCAGACGATCAGATCACGTTGTTCGATGGCACTGGCGTAGGTCTTCAGGATCTGGCGGTTGCTGCGTCTGTTGTCGAGCTGGCCGTACAGAAAGGCATCGCGATTGAGGTCGATTTCTGATGGCATCCCCGTGTGGTCGCCTAAGCGTCGCGTCGAAATACGCGTTTCTTATGTGAGCGATGGGCCAAGCCTGCCAGGCCTGAAACCAAAAAGCGGCGCACTACGTGCGCCGCTTTTTCATCTACAATTCCGGGCTGAACCGGTCAGACGTGATCGTCCTGTTTGATAAAGCCCAACCCGTGGCCTGCCATTCCACCGGACACCTCTTCCGTCGCTTCATCCGAAAGCTCTTCGGGCAGAACCAGATTCAAGACAATGGCAATGATAGCAGCAGGCAATATCCCGGATGTCGCCAGAACTTTGAGAGTTCCGGGCAGATGCTGTAAAGCGCCGGGCTCTAATTGCAAGCCCAGACCCAGGCTGAGTGAAATCGCAAAGATCACCATGTTGCGGCGGTTCCACGTCACGTCCGACAGCATCGAGACACCAGCTGCAACCACCATACCGAACATCACGATCACACCGCCGCCCAGAACCTCGATCGGAACGGACGAGATCACCGCGCCGATCTTGGGGATAAGCCCGCATATGATCAGGAACAGGGCACCTATGGTTACGACCGTGCGGCTCATGACGCCGGTCATCGCGATCAGGCCGACATTCTGACTGAACGACGTGTTCGGCAGGGCCCCAAAGATGCCTGATACAGCAGTTCCAAGACCATCGGCAAAAGTCGCGCCCTGAATTTCCTTGTCGGTTGCCTCGCGTCCCGCGCCCCCTTTGGTGATACCGGACACATCCCCGACCGTTTCAACAGCCGACACGAAAGACATCGCACAGAACCCAATGATCGCCGCGAATGAAAACTCGATACCGAAGTGAAACGGGTTCGGCATGGCAAACGGAGACGCGCGCCCGACATTGCCCAAATTCACCTGACCCAGTGCGAATGCCACCACGTAGCCGACCAACAGGCCAATCAGAACCGCCGACACCGACAGCATACCACGGGCAAAAAACTTCAGGCCCAAAGTAACAACAATCACAGTTCCGGCCATGAGCCAGTTCAGACCAGAGCCGTACTCTTCGGTACCGATGGCGGGTACACCGCCTGCCGCGTACTGGATGCCGACTTTGACAAGCGCAAGCCCGATCATGGTGACAACAAGACCGGTAACCAAGGGCGGAAGCGCAAAGCGAATACGGCCAATGAACAACCCAAGGCTGGCATGAAACAGGCCGCCAACGACTATACCACCCATCAATACGGCAATCGCATCAACGCCCTTTCCAACCACCAACGGGATCATGATCGGAATAAAGGCAAATGACGTCCCCTGCACGATTGGCAGGCGGGCACCAACAGGCCCCAGCCCAATGGTCTGGAACAGTGTCGCAACACCCGCAAAGAACATCGACATCTGGATCATGTAAATCATCTGCGGGAAATCGGGGCTGTTCGAACCAAACCCGAAACCCGCCGCACCGCAAACGATGATCGCTGGCGTGACGTTGGAAACGAACATCGCCAGCACGTGCTGAATTCCCAAAGGAACCGCCTTCAGAATTGGCGGGGTGTAGTTCGGGTCACGGAGCTGCTCCGGCGTCCCTAAAGTTGCATCTGACATCGCGTTTTTCCTCCCAAAAAACTACGTGGGCCGGCCCCTCTTCCGGCAATGTCCCCTATTCAGTGATCGTGTAGGCATTCTGGAACCAATACTCCTCAAGGTTTGGCCCGTTTCCTATTCGGTCGACCACGGCGAACAACCCAGGGGGATGAAGCGGTGTCAGAACCCCGTGCCAGGTGTTCCGGTGATAATTCACGCCCTGTCCGGGCGCGGTGATGAATGCAACAGGCTCACCCGGCACACCCGCGTTGTCGGGCGCCACAACAACGACAAAGGGTTTATCTGAAAGCGGCAGAAAGGCCTGGCTGCCGTCGGGGTGGCGCTCGACCATTTCAAGTTTGATAGGCAGGTTGAAGGCCCGGGATTGGAAAACGCTGATCCCTGCGCGCCCCTCATGGAAATCCAGCTGGGCGCGATCATGGTATCGTGCGCATTTTCCCTGATTGATGTATTTGTCCACCGCCCCAGACACCTCGATGACATCGCCGAACGGCGCAAAGGCCTCGGCGGTCAGTGGCCGGAGTTTCAGCGTGGATGTCATTGCGCGAATTTCTCGATCAACCGCAACTCGGCAATCCGTTCGACCTGACGGCAGGCCTCAGCGAATTCGGTGTCTCGGTCACTATCTATCCGACGGTGAAAAGCCTCCAGAATGCTTGCTTTGGTGTTGTCCTTGACCGCAATGATAAAAGGAAAGCCGAACTTGGTTGTGTAGGCGTCGTTCAGGGTCGTGAAGGTCACACGTTCTTCATCCGTCAGCATGTCCAGACCTGCCCCAGCCTGTTCTGCCGTGCTTTCCTTGGTCAGACGTCCCGCAGCAGCAAGTTTGCCTGCCAAATCAGGGTGGGCTGTCAGGACGCCAAGCCGCTGCTCGGTTGTGGCGGAACGGAATACGCGCGCCAGCGCGTTGTGAACACCTGCGGCATTGTCATGTGTGGGGCCCAGCTCCAGATCAAAGGCCGCTTGGGCAATCCACGGGCTGTGTTCGAACACACCGCCAAATTCAGCTACAAAATTTGGCCGGTCCATTTCCGACGGGGTCAGCCGTTGACTTGGCGGATGCGTTTGCGCCCAGTGATCAGCGATTTGTTCGCGGGTGGCAAACCAGACCCCGTCATGTTTCTTGAAGTGGTTGAGTGCGCGTTTCAGGGCCATGGCGCGACCAGGGCGGCCGATGAGACGGCAATGCAGTCCGATCGAAAGCATCTTCGGCTCGCCCGCTTGGCCTTCGGCGTAGAGCATGTCGAAGCTGTCCTTGAGATAGCTTTCAAACTGTTCGCCGTTGGTATAGCCCGCCTGAATTGCAAACCGCATATCGTTGCAATCCATTGTGTAAGGCACGATCAACTGATCCTTGCCACCAGCCTTGACCCAATAAGGCAAATCGTCGGCATAGCTGTCGGCAATATAGGCCAGCTCGCCTTCGGCGGCGGCCAGATCGACCGTGTTCATCGAACAGCGGCCCGTGTACCAGCCACGCGGTGGTTTGCCCACAACCTCGGCATGAAGCCGGATCGCCTCACGGATCTGGACGCGTTCTTCTTCCGCATCCATGTCCTTGTGCTCAACCCATTTCAGGCCATGGCTGGCAATCTCCCAGCCTGCGGCCTTCATCGCCGCAACCTGCGCCGGTGCACGGGCCAATGCTGTGGCAACGCCATAAACCGTAACAGGAAGGTCCTGTAAAAGCCGATGCACCCGCCAGAATCCAGCGCGGCTGCCGTATTCGTAAATGGATTCCATGTTCCAGTGCCTTTGCCCCGGCCAAGGGGCCGCACCAGTGATTTCGGAAAGAAACGCCTCGGATGCGGCATCCCCGTGCAAAACGTTGTTTTCGCCGCCTTCTTCATAGTTCAGCACAATCTGAACTGCGATTTTGGCCCCGTTTGGCCAGTTTGCGTTTGGCACTTGCCGGCCATAGCCGGTCATGTCTCGTGGATACCGCGTCACATCAATTTCCCTCTTGGTGAAAAGACGAATAACCCAAACAATCACCTATGTTTTTCAAAAAATACTGTAAGCAGTCTTTTGACAGACTGCCTTTGCCTGCCGCAAGGGTATTGCAATAGTAACAGCGATGCTTAGCGAGAGGTGCAAATGGCCGGTTACCTTACAACACATGTCCTGGATACGGCACGGGGCTGCCCTGCCAATGGGATGAAGATCGAGTTGTTCCGGATCAACGGAAGAGACCGCGCGTTGCTGAAAACTCTGCTCACCAACGAAGACGGTCGCACCGATGAACAAATCCTTCCCGAAGCCGAGTTTTCGACAGGCGAATACGAATTGGTGTTTCATGCGGGCGAATACCTCGACGCCAGTGGCGTGCCGCCTGAAAGCCCGCGTTTTCTGGACTTGATTCCGATCCGGTTCGGAATGTCCGAACACGCCCATTATCATGTTCCGCTACTACTTTCGCCTTTCAGCTACGCGACCTATCGCGGAAGCTGAGCGTTGCGCCGCGTGATCCTGTAGACTGACATTGTATTGTTATTTTTGATACTGCTTGATCTTTCGTAGCAATACCCGATGAAAACTCTATCACCTAGAGTGCCGAAGAACTTGGATATGTAGGAGCAACGCCATGTATGACCTGGCTGTTTTGTGGGAGTGGATGGCCTTTTCCGTCCGCTGGCTGCATGTGATCACGGCGATGGCGTGGATCGGCGCGTCATTCTATTTTATCGCGCTCGACCTTATGCTTAAGCCGAACCCTGCCTTGCCAGAAGGGGCCTATGGCGAGGAGTGGGAGGTGCACGGGGGCGGGTTCTATCACACCGTCAAATATCTGGTCGCACCCGCGCGTATGCCCGAGCACCTGACCTGGCACAAATGGCAGAGCTATACGACATGGCTTTCGGGTGCGGCCTTGCTCATGATCATATATTGGGTCGGGGGCGAGTTGTTCCTGCTTGATCCGACCAAAGCGGATCTGGCTTTGTGGCAGGGGATATTGATCTCTGGCGGGTCACTGACCATCGGCTGGCTGCTTTACGACCAGATGTGCAAGTCGCGCCTGAGTGAGCAACCCACCGCGCTGATGCTGTTGCTGTTCGTGATTCTGGTGGCTATGTCCTGGGGTTACAATCAGATTTTTACCGGTCGTGCCGCGCTTTTGCACCTGGGTGCGTTCACTGCAACCATCATGACGGCCAATGTGTTCTTCCAGATCATGCCCAACCAGCGGATCGTGGTGGAAGACCTCAAGGCGGGTCGGAC
>NZ_JBXWSL010000072.1:0-11904 GCF_059613425.1 Ruegeria sp. BHSA123
CCGAAACCTCGATCCCCGGCGTGTTCGCGGCAGGCGATCTGACCGACCATGTCTATCGTCAGGCGGTAACAAGCGCAGGAATGGGCTGTATGGCGGCACTGGATGCCGAACGGTTCCTGGCCGAACAGGACTGATGCATGCTTGAATTCTCTGGCCCAGTCTGGAGAATTCTGTTTGCGTCGCAGGCAGCGACCCCATTGCTGCCTGCCCGCGCGCCTGAGGGGCGCTTTCATCATTCCGGACAGTTCGCGCTTTATGCCTCGCTCAGCGCCGAGGGCGCTTCGGTCGCCATCCGGCGCTACGTCTCGGGGGATGATCCCGACCGCGTGATACAAAGGTTTCTGGTGGAAAACGCGCGGTTGGTGGACTACCGCGGGCAGACGGCTGTCTCGGTGATCTGGCAGGATAATCGTGCTATGGGGGTCCCTTCGCCGACATGGGCTTTTTCGGATAATGCGCGGGCACTGAGGGCGGACGGCTTGATCTACAGCTCGCGCACGCGCCCCGACCTCAGCCATCTGGTGCTGTTTTGTGCGGACAAGATATCAATTCACTCCCAACACCCTGCCACCCACTGGCAGGCTTAGATTTGCACCCGAAGCCTTGACCTGACCGCGAACGTCCCCGCAAAGTCCAACCACGGCGAACAGCGATACAGGTGGTATTCTTGAAGAGCGCATTGTGGCGTGGCGGTTGGGCAACCCGGCTTCGGATCGGCAGCGGGTTGGTTCTGTTTGCTTTCGCTTTCTTCCATTTTATCAACATCGGGATGGGCCTGTTTCACACCGATTATCTGCACGGGATGCAGGACGGTCGAACAGCGGTGACGCGGCATATCCTTTTGAGCGTGCTGCTTTATGCGGCGCTGTTCACGCATGCCGGTCTGGCGCTGACCTCGATCGCGCAGCGCCGGACCCTGCGCATGCCGTTCAGCATGGCGTTGCAGGTGGTTCTGGGTCTGCTGATACCATTGCAGCTGATCTCGCATGTCATCCAGACTCGGGTCGCGCACGAGATCTATGACGTCAATGACGAGATGGGGTATATCATCATCCTGATGTGGCCCAGCACCGTGATATGGATGCAAAGCGCGTTGTTGCTGATCGTCTGGGTGCATGGCTGTATCGGACTGCATATGTGGCTACGGCTGACGAAATGGTGGTCCAGCGCCGTACCCTATCTGATCGGTGTTGCCGTCTTCATCCCCATGTTCGCTTTGGCCGGTCTGCTGACCGAGGGTCGCCGCATTTGGATGGATTTCGCAGATGAGTTTTTGCGGGAACAATATATCGAGCATTACAACTGGCCCTCGCCCGAGGCGTTCCAGACCATGTTCACCGTCAAGGACAATGCCCTTCTGGCGTTCTGGCTGGCCTTGGCGGCCACGGGTCTTGTGTATATCGGGCGCAAGCTGTGGCGGCGCAGGCATTCGGTGCGGGTGAGTTACAGCAGCGGGCCCGAGGTAGATGCCGAAAAGGGTATGACCCTGCTTGAGATTTCGCAGGCACATGGTGTGCCCCACGCGGCCTTGTGCGGCGGGAAGGGGCGCTGCACCACGTGCCGCGTCATCGTTGAAGAGGGCGCCAGCGCCCTGCCCCCACCCGGCGATGTCGAGGCCCGCAGTCTGGCCGCTGTCGGCGCCTCACCGCAGACAAGGCTGGCCTGTCAGATCCGCCCGACGGAACCGACCACCGTTTTCCGCGTTTTTCAACCGGATGGCGGGCGCATCCGCGGGCATGCCAGTCAGGGGCAGGAACGGAAACTGGCCGTGCTGTTTCTGGACATGCGTGGATTTACCGCTCGCACGACCGGTCAGTTGCCCTATGACATCGTGTTCCTGCTGAACCGGTTCTTCGACGCCGTTGTTCCTGCCATCACCAAGGACGGGGGTGTCGTGGACAAGTATATGGGTGACGGGTTGCTGGCGGTTTTCGAAAAACCCGATGCAGCAGCATCCGCCAGCGCTGGGTTGAAAGCTGCGATGGATATCAGCCGTGCCCTCGACCGGTTCAACGAACGGCTTGAGGCCGAGGGCAGCCCTGGCATTCGGATCGGAATGGGCCTGCACCTTGGGGATCTGGTGCTGGGCGAGATTGGCGCGCAGGGACATGCCGCTAGAACGATCATCGGCGACGCTGTCAATGTGGCCAGCCGACTGGAAAGCGAGACCAAGGCGTTGGGGGTCGAACTGCTGGTCTCGCAAGAAGTGTTGACGGCTGCGGGCATGGACCTGCCGCCGGAGGGTATCCGGATGTTCCAGCTGCGCGGCGTTGCCGATCCGATTCCCGCCCTGCCAGTCACTCGCGCGTCCGGGCTTGCGCCACACACGCAAAAACAGGAACAGTCATACTTTGCATGATCGGATTATCTACGCCCAGGGGAACCAGATCATCATTTTGATTTCAGAGTTGGAAATTCCTTCCAATCCGCGAGAAATCAGCGCATATCGTCCTTTGTTTCATTGACGCCAGTGGACTTCGCGCGACAGTCGGTGCAAATGCCCCGAAAACGCCCTCGAATCACTGGCAACACAACACTGCGATAAGAGTATTCAGATGACGATGTTAAGCAATCTGGCCCCCATTCCCGAACTTTATGTGTCGTACGACTCGGCCCAGAAACTGAAGGTTGAAGCCGCCGACCTGACCAGTTGGGATCTGAGCCCGCGCCAGATCTGTGATCTGGAACTGCTGATGAATGGCGGTTTCAATCCGCTCAAAGGTTTCCTGAGCGAGGCCGATTACGACAATGTCGTTGAAAACATGCGTCTGGCTGATGGAACCCTGTGGCCGATGCCCATCACGCTGGACGTCAGCGAAGATTTTGCGGACAAGATCGAACTGGGTCAGGATATCGCGCTGCGTGATCAGGAAGGCGTGATCCTGGGTACCATGACGGTGACCGACCGCTGGACCCCGAACAAGGCGCGCGAAGCTGAGAAGGTTTTTGGCGCCGATGACGATGCCCACCCGGCTGTGAACTATCTGCACAATGTGGCGGGCAAGGTCTATCTGGGTGGCCCTATTGTTGGCATCCAGCAGCCCGTTCACTATGACTTCCGCGGTCGCCGCGATACACCAAACGAGCTGCGCGCCTATTTCCGCAAACTGGGCTGGCGCCGGATCGTGGCCTTCCAAACCCGCAACCCGCTGCACCGTGCGCATCAGGAGCTGACTTTCCGCGCTGCCAAGGAAGCGCAGGCCAACCTGCTGATCCACCCTGTCGTCGGCATGACCAAGCCCGGCGACGTGGACCACTTTACCCGCGTGCGCTGCTATGAGGCGGTGCTGGACAAGTATCCCGCATCCACCACCTCGATGAGCCTGCTGAATCTGGCGATGCGCATGGCTGGCCCGCGCGAGGCGGTCTGGCACGGGCTGATCCGTGCCAACCATGGCTGCACCCATTTCATCGTGGGCCGCGATCACGCGGGCCCGGGCAAGAACTCGGCCGGTGAAGATTTCTATGGCCCCTATGACGCGCAGGATCTGTTCCGCCAATTCCAGGATGAGATCGGCGTTGAGATGGTCGATTTCAAACACATGGTCTATGTGCAGGAACGCGCGCAATACGAGCCGAATGACGAGATTCTGGATAAGGACAATGTCACGATCCTGAACATCTCGGGCACCGAACTGCGCCGCCGTCTGGCCGAGGGCCTGGAAATCCCCGAATGGTTCAGCTTTCCCGAAGTTGTGGCCGAGCTGCGCAAGACCAAGCCGCCACGCAGCCAGCAGGGCTTTACCGTGTTCTTCACCGGCTTCTCGGGCTCGGGCAAATCCACCATCGCCAACGCGCTTATGGTCAAGCTGATGGAGATGGGGGGTCGTCCGGTCACGTTGCTGGATGGCGATATCGTGCGAAAAAACCTGTCATCCGAACTGGGTTTCTCGAAAGAGCATCGCGACCTGAACATCCGCCGGATCGGCTATGTGGCATCCGAGATCACCAAGAACGGTGGCATCGCCATCTGCGCCCCGATCGCACCTTATGCCACCACACGCCGCGCGGTGCGCGAAGAGATCGAGCAGTTCGGTGCCTTCTGCGAAGTGCATGTTGCGACCACCATCGAAGAGTGTGAGCGGCGCGACCGCAAGGGTCTGTATAAGCTGGCCCGCGAGGGCAAGATCAAGGAATTCACCGGCATCTCGGACCCGTATGACGTGCCTCAGAACCCCGAGCTGCGTGTCGAGACCGAGAATGTCGAGGTCGACAACTGCGCCCATCAGGTATTGCTGAAGCTGGAAAGCATGGGCCTGATCGCAGCCGGCTGAATCTGATGAATGAAACGAAGCGGCCTCCGGTTTACGGGGGCCGTTTTTGTTTTGACGGGGCTGAGGTGTTTGGGGACGTCGCCGGGTGTGAGCCGGTTCGTTTATTGCGCGGTCTCTGGCAGGTCAACCTGCCCGCGCATCAGGATATGCCCCTGACCGGCAACCCTGATCCCTGTCATCGCGTCGGCGGGTCCAACGCGCGTGACCACGGCCTGACCGGGGCGGCCCATATCGTGACCCTGTTCCGCAACGAATCTGTCTTTGGTCATTAGCCCGTATCTCCACAGATAGGCCGCCATGGCCCCGGTGGCGGACCCGGTAAACGGATCCTCGGGCGGGCTGGGCGGGGCCATAAGCAGGCGCGAGAACGTATCGCCCGCATCGGTGGCCCCTTGGAGCGTCACGAGGAAAGGCTCGGCCATATCCGAGCCGGAATACCCTGCCCTCGCAGCCACTTTCCGCAGCGCGCCCTCGGACAGGCGGGCCGCGCGCAACGCGTCATGATCGCGCAGAACGGTGATACAGAAGGGCAAGCCGGTTGAAACCATCCGGGGTGGCGAGATGATGGCTTCTTGCGGCAGGCTGATCGCCTTTGCCACCAGATCGGCAGGCACATGCGCACCAAATTGCGGTGCGACCTGCGTCATTTCGATCTGGTCGCCCTGCAATCCGATCGAAACCAGACCCGCGCCGGTTTCCAGCGTCAGATTATCGCCGGAGATCATACCGCGCGACCGCATCGCCGCTACGGTGGCAATCGTCGGGTGCCCGGCAAAGGGAATTTCACGGCTGGCCAGAAAATACCGGACGCGGATGTCGGCCACGTCGGACGGGCCGGTGAATGTGCATTCGACCAGAGAGGTTTCGCGCACATATGCCATGCAGACCTCGGCCGAGAGACCCGCGCCGCCATGGACCACGGCACAACCGTTGCCGCCAAATGCACGATTGGTGAAGGCGTCTACCCAGTCGAATTCAAACCAGCTCATGCAGTCGGCTCCGTTACAGGTTAAAAGCGGCAGTTTCGCCGATGCGCATGTGTTGCGGGCAACGTTTCAGCCCCGCCCGGGCTAAGGGGCCGTTCAGTGAACGGCCACAGGTGACAGGTCGTGCTGACGGGCCAGAACGAAAGCCAGCTTGCGGTCGGCCACAAGCGCTAGTTGCTGCCCATCGGAATCGTGCACGGCATAAAGGTGATCCAGATCACCTGCCTGATCGCGCAGATCACGCGGCAGATCGGCAACGTCGACTGTTTTCACATAGACGATACGATTGCCTTCGGTGTTGATTTCAATCGGTGTATTCATAGCTCTTACCCCTTCCGTATATTGATTGTCTGAACCACGGTTTCCGGCACGGCGCGGGTCAGATCCACATGCAGCAGACCGTTTTCCATAATCGCCTCGCCCACCTCGACCCCGTCGGCCAGCACGAACATGCGCTGAAACTGACGCGCCGCGATGCCACGGTGCAGGAAGATGCGCCCCTCGCTGTCGTCGCGCTGACGGCCCCGGATCACCAGTTGGCGATCCTCGATGGTGATCGACAGATCCTCTTCGGCGAACCCGGCCACGGCAAGGGTGATGCGATAGGAAAAGTCCGAGGTCTGTTCGATATTATAGGGCGGGTATCCTTCATTACCGGCCTTTGCAGACCGTTCCAGAAGGCGTTCCAGCTGCTCGAACCCCAAAAGATGCGGGTATGAGCCAAGAGTAAGTTTCGACACGTATTTTCGTCCTTTATTGTCAAAGCGACGTGGTGCGCGGTCCCGTTCCGGCAACCGCTTGTTATAGAATATGGGAAGAAACCAGGATGTCCACAAGGTCTGGCGCGATAACGTCTGACACACTATCTTGTTGGGCAAGCACCACAACAAGCCCGAGTCGCCAATGAACGCGCCCACCGACCTTTCGATGAAAACCGATGAAGTTCTGCGGGTTGAATTGGAGGTTTTCCGCCGCCAGCACCGCGACCTTGATGAAGCGATCGAGGCGCTGCATGAAAAAGGAACGGCTGATCAGTTGACCCTTCGGCGTCTGAAAAAGGAAAAACTGCGCCTGAAAGACTTCATCCGCCTGATCGAAGACCGCCTGACCCCCGATATCATTGCCTGAACACCCTGTACCGCATTGCCACAAAAGCGGATTTGGCTATAGTGCGCGCTCTTTCTGAGCGCGGGGACGTAAGCGGATGAGCGATGTGACAGTGGGGATCATCATGGGCAGCCAGTCGGACTGGCCCACGATGAAGGAAGCCGCAGATATTCTGGATGAACTGGGCATCGCTTATGAGGCGCGTATCGTTTCGGCCCATCGCACCCCGGACCGGTTGTGGGACTATGGCAAGACCGCCGTGTCGCGCGGGTTGCAGGTGATCATCGCGGGCGCAGGTGGCGCGGCACATCTGCCGGGCATGATGGCCTCGAAAACACGGGTACCGGTGATTGGCGTGCCTGTGCAGACGCGGGCCCTGTCGGGGGTGGATTCGCTGTATTCCATTGTGCAGATGCCCAAGGGATTTCCCGTGGCGACCATGGCAATTGGGTCCGCTGGCGGGGCCAATGCGGGCCTGATGGCGGCGGGCATTCTGGCCTTGCAGGATGAGGTCCTGGCCGCGCGGCTGGATGCCTGGCGCGAGGCCTTGTCAGCCTCGATCCCCGAGGAACCGCAGGGATGAGCAGAATCGGGTTTATCGGCACCGGGCATATCGCCGCGCCGATTGCGCGGCTGATGGCCGCCAAAGGGCATGAGATCAGCGTGACCGAACGCAACGCCGAGGTCTCGGCCGCCCTGAAGGCCGAACTGGGTGTGGCTATCGCGCCGCCGCAGGCGGTGATTGACACCTCGGACATCGTGTTTCTGTGCCTGCGCCCGCATATCGCGGCCGAGGTTCTGACTCCCCTGACCTTTCGCGCCGATCAGCAGGTCGTGTCGGTGATGGCGGCCGTTTCCGCCAAGGATTTGGCCAAGCTTTGCGCACCGGCGTCGGATTTCGTGCAGACCATCCCGCTGGGGTTCTTGCAGTCCGGTGGCTGCCCGATGGCGGCATTTGGAAATGACCGCTTGCTGGCCGAGCTGTTCGAGCCGGAAAACCCCGTGGTCAAGGTTGCGGATGAGGCGGCGCTGAACGCGCATTTTGCAATTTGTGCCATGGTTCCCGGCATTCTGGATTTGATGGCCACCGGGGCCAAATGGCTGGGTGACATGACCGGCGATGCGGACGAGGCCGAGTTCTATGCCACTCAGTTGATGGCTGGTTTTCTCGCCGCGATGGAGAAAGGCACAGCCGGGCGGTTGGCACAGGAGCGCGACGCTTTGGCGACCGAAGGTACTCTGAGCCTGCAGATGACGGGCACCCTGATCGAACAGGGCGCGCATGAGGCGCTGAGAGCGGCGCTTGGTGCAATTGGAAAACGTTTGGAGAATTGAAGATGGCGGAGATGCTCGCCCAAGGTGCGGTGATCGGGATTCTGGGTGGCGGCCAGCTGGGCCGGATGTTGTCGGTGGCGGCCTCTCGGCTGGGGTTTGTCAGCCACATCTACGAGCCGGGCGCAAACCCGCCTGCCGGACAGGTTGCGGATCGGGTAACGACAGCGGCCTATGACGATGTCGACGCCTTGACGGCTTTTGCCGATGCGGTGGACGTCATCACCTATGAGTTTGAGAACATCCCGACCGAGGCGCTGGATATTCTGGAAGCCCATCGCCCCATTCGCCCCGGGCGTGAGGCATTGAGGGTCAGTCAGGACCGCCTGACCGAGAAGACGTTCCTGCAGGGGCTTGGCCTGAAAACGGCCCCGTTTGCGGATATCACCAATCTGGATAGCCTGAATGCGGCTATCGAAGTAATCGGCACGCCTGCGATACTGAAGACCCGCCGCTTTGGCTATGACGGCAAAGGGCAGGCCAGATTGCGCAGCCCCGGGGATGCCGAGGCCGCGCTGGCCGACATGGCTGGCGCGCCTGCCGTTTTGGAGGGGTTCGTTGATTTTTCGCACGAAGTTTCGATCATTGCTGCGCGCGGGCTGGACGGTCAGGTGGCCTGTTTCGACCCGGGTGAGAATGTGCACCGCGATGGCATTCTGCACACCACCACCATCCCCGCCCGCCTGTCCCCTGCCCAGCGCACCGATGCCATCCTGCTTGCGGCCAATATTCTGAACGCGTTGGAATATGTCGGTGTCATGGGGGTCGAACTGTTCGTTACACCCGGCGGGCTGATCGTGAACGAGATCGCGCCGCGCGTGCATAACTCGGGCCACTGGACGCAGAATGGCTGCGCCGTAGACCAGTTCGAACAGCACATCCGCGCGGTGGCGGGCTGGCCGTTGGGCGACGGGCAGCGCCACTCGGATGTGGTCATGGAGAACCTGATTGGCGACGATATGGACCGCGTGCCCGAGCTGGCGCGCGAACGGGACGTCGCACTGCATCTTTACGGCAAGGCCGAGATCAAGGCCGGTCGCAAGATGGGACATTTCAACCGGATCAAGCGGTAGAATATCGCGCTACGGCGCGATGCCTTCGGCGAGAGTATTTGGAAAAAGGTGAAGCTGGTCTGGTTTCACCCCACAAAGCGCGACGCGATATCCCCTGACATATAGCTGACGCGCCCGCCCGCCAGTGTCGCGGCAACCCGGTGAGTGGTTGCATCAAGGATTACCAGATCGGCGCGTTTGCCCGCGGCAAGCGTGCCCCGGTCCTGCAAGTCCAGCACCCGCGCGGGGCCGGATGAGATCAGCGCCCAGGCCCCTGCGAAATCCAGCAGCCCGGTTTTGGCCAGCATCAACGCCGCGCGGCGTGGACTGGGATAATGGTAATCCGAGGCCAGCGCATCACAGAGCCCCATCGCGATCAGCTCTACCGCGCTGGCGTTGCCCTTATGCGAGCCGCCGCGGACCACATTGGGCGAGCCGAGAATGACGTGATCCCCGGCAGCGCGCGCGGCCTCGGCGGCCTCAAGCGTTTCGGGAAACTCGGCAATGTGCACCCCTTGGCCGCGCCACCAAGCGCGCGCCTCGGCAGTTGCGTCATCGTGGCTGCCCAGACGCACGCCCATGTCCGCAAGCTTCGAACAAAGCGCTACAAGCGCCGCCGGAACCTCAGCCTTGCGGGCGTGCATGTCGAGCAGCATCTCAAAATGTGCCTCCGGATTTCGCCCGGCCTTCAAGGCTTGCCCGGTCAGGCGCGGTGGTTTCTTGCCCTGTGCCAAACGATCATGCGGCAGGTGGTCATTGAAGACCACGTATGGCACCTGCCAATCGGCGATGCGACGGGCCAGCCCGTCGAAATCCGCGAGCATATTGGTCTCGAACCGCAGTTGCGGGATCAGATCGGTGACCGTGCTGCCCTTGACCGCTGCGATGGCCGCAAACACCTGCGCGGCAAAGTCCGGGCCGCGCACACCGCCTTCCCAGCTGTAAAACTGCGCCAGAACGGCTGTGGTGATGCCGTTGGCGGCCAGTTCGGCCTCGACCGACAGAATGCCCTCATTCATCTGCTTCATCGCGCCGCGACGTGGGGCGATATGGCGTTCGAACCCATCGCCGTGCAAGT
Organism: Ruegeria sp. BHSA123; assembly: GCF_059613425.1. Classification (NCBI taxonomy): domain Bacteria; kingdom Pseudomonadati; phylum Pseudomonadota; class Alphaproteobacteria; order Rhodobacterales; family Roseobacteraceae; genus Ruegeria; species Ruegeria sp. BHSA123. The sequence continues at coordinate 9,830 of NZ_JBXWSL010000072.1, forward strand.
CGACAATACCTGGCAGAACAAGAAACCCGGTCAGGTCAATCCGCCGCCCGGTTGCGTCTTTCTGAATGACCCCATCCGCAAAGGAAAGCTCCGCGCGTGACAGCCCTTCATCCGGTAGCAGAACCTCGGCACCGGTCAATGTCAGATCCAATGTGGTCATTCTGATGGCTCCGGCCCCGGTTCCGAGCAATTTTGCCCGATGCAGATCTCGTCTATTACGTCCATCACACCATCCAGCCAAGTGATCTGCGGATCAAACCGACCAAATTCGACGAAGTGCAAAGACTGCGCCATGACCTGCGGGTTGTTCATCATGAAGGTGTGGGTCACCGGCAAGACGAGATGATCGGCCATGCCTTCGACCTTGGTGGATTCGACCGACACTTTGCCATCGTCAGGACCGTCGATCAGAGACGAAAACACGAGGTTCAATGACTGGTCACCTGCGATGACACCCAGTTCGAAATCCACGGGCGGCAGGCGGCTGGGAATACCATCCGGGCCCGTACCCAGTTGAAGACCGGCCGGACCGTTTAGGTATCCGAACACCTCCCACGCGCTGAGTTCATCGACCAGTTGGCTACCCTGATTGGGCGGCCCCAGCATGACGACACGGCCCATGTTTTCAGGGCTGTGGTCCTGCAACCAATACCGCAACAGGATGCCGCCCATCGAATGTGCGACAACATTGACGGTATCAGTACCGCAGGCTGCAAACGCTTGCGGGATGGTTTGTTCGGCCAGTTCGGGGATACCGATTTCGGTCGATGGGTAACCCGGGCGCACCACGGAATAGCCATTCGCTTTGAACAGTTGCTCCATCACGCTAAACGACGCCTCGGTCCGGGCAAGACCGTGCAGCAGAACAACGCATTTCGCGTTGGCCACGGCCGGAATAAGACAAAGAAGCAGAGCGATCAGAATTCTCATACCCGCCAGATAAAGCCTGTGCGCCTGCGTTAAAAGCCCTTCCCGCGTTGACGTCGCAGGACAGCCAGCGCGATACCGCCCAAAACCAGCGCCGCACCAACAAGCAGCCGCACACCCGCGCTTTCCCCCAACAGCACCACGCCGCCCACAATCGCGATCACCGGCACGCTGAGCTGAACGACTGCCGCCGTCGAAGGTGCCAGCCGGGGCAGGACGCGATACCACAAGGCGTATCCCAGACCAGATGTTACGCCACCCGAAAGGGCCGCGAGGAGATAGCCCATTCCGGTCATGTGCCACTCTGCCCCTGTGGCCATCAGGGCCAGCGCGGTCACCGGCAGCGCGACGATGAAATTCGCTGCCGTGCCCTGCAATGCGTCAGGCTCGGACCGTCCGGCCAGTGAATAGGCCGCCCAGCCGATCCCGGCGGCAATCATCAAAACGGTTCCGGTTGGATCGACCTGCACTGTTCCTGTGGGCCACAGGACACAGGCCAGACCACCCAGTGCAATCGCTGCCCCGGCCAGTTGCCGCCGGGTAGGTTTGGTCCCGGTAAGGGCGTTGGCGGCGAACATGGTGATCTGCACAACGGCAAAAAGGATAAGCGCGCCCAGCCCCGCATCCAACGTCAGATAGGCAATGGAAAACCCGATCATATACAGGGAAAGCGACCCGGCCCCGATGAACCGCCTGCAGGTGCGCAGCGGCAAATGTCCTCTGCGCAGCACAACCAGTGCGGCCAGAACCAGCGCCCCCGCCAGAACCCGGATAATGGCAAACCCCGCGGGATCACTGGATCCGCTGTCGATAGCCAGCCGGTTCAGAATGGAGTTCGCCGCAAAGGCGCACATGGTCAGGGCGGTCAGAAGGAACAGTCGCATTTCAACCACATACCGACTTGGCGGCAGGTTGGACACTCACAATTCGGGCACACGCGGAGCTGCCTTCATCTTTTCCAAAATACTCCCGCCAGAGGCGTGGCCGCATTGCGGCTATCAGGAACGAAACGGGGCCGCCAAAAGGCGACCCCGTCCGTTAGCACTTTGGCTTCCCCTCTCGACAGCTTGACCTTGCAGCCAAACGCCTGTCAGGGGTCGTCAGAATTCGCCGAGGCGAATTCGACGTGCTTACATCATGCCGCCCAT
>NZ_JBXWSL010000073.1:0-11671 GCF_059613425.1 Ruegeria sp. BHSA123
ACAGTGCACTGGGCTATCGCCCGCCAGCACCTGAAACCATCATCCCGATGGATCACAGGCCGATGATGCACTAACAATCAAATCGGACCAGTCAGATGAGGCTGCTCACTTTGAATTCCTGCTTGGCCCGCTAAATCCCAGTTCTATGGAACAGGATATTACATTCACGCGACTGCCCCTCGTCTCAGCACCTGAGATACTGGCGCATATGAGAAATCCAATTCTTGCCGAACACATGCCTCTCCTGACGCAGGATTGGGATGAGGAAACAGTCGCCAGTTTCGTTCATGCGAAAGAGTCGTGTTGGGCGCGGGACGGCCTAGGTCATTGGGCAATTCTGCACCGCGGACAATATGTGGGATGGGGCGGTTTTCAAAAAGAAGGTGAAGAGTGGGATTTCGGGCTGGTCCTGAAGCCCAGTGCATTTGGACTGGGTGCCAAAATAGCGCGTCAGGCCATCGCATTCGCAAAGCAGGACAATCGTATTCCGTTCGTGACATTCTTGCTGCCGCCTTCACGCACGAAACTGCGCGCAATGACTAAACTCGGCGCGTATTTTGTTGGGCAAGTAGACTACTCTGGCCACAGCTTCCTCAAATATCGTCTCGACACGGAATGAGGCGCGAACCGGGCAGCGCCAAAACACGGCTGCGGGCCCCGATGTCGAGGCCCGCTTTTGTTTTGGTAGGTTAGAACCAATCAGTGAATCGTCTCAACCTTGTGGAAGTCCAGATCACGATCTTCCGGCATGGCGTCGATACTCATCACCTCTTTGCGCTTGGTTACAAGGATATAGACCACGCAAGCCAGGTAGAGACCGACTACGACGGCTCCGATCCATTGGATTTGCAGCCACTGGCTCTGGAACAGCAGGGTCAGGACAAACAGCAGCGCGACGTTGCCGGCGACATAGGTCGCCTTGCCAAACCGCTCGGCGGTCATGTTCAGGTTGTCCGTATAGAGCCTAATCAGAGAGTCCAGCGAGTTGATCACAAAGGTCACGCCCACGATTACCATCGCGATATTGGTGATCCCTGCGGTGCTGATACCGTTCAGATGATAGTAGTAGAGAACGGTGAACCAGATCCCCAGCGGGATCGACGGGAAGATCAGCAACGCCGCCAGCAACTGCCAGGTCTTCAACCCGCCCACAAAGCGCGAAGTAAACTGGCCAATCATGATTGACCACGCAAACCACCAGAACAGGTAGAAGGCATGGTAGTCAGTCAGCGGCAGGACAAATTTGTGCATATTGGTGAAATAGGCGCCAATGTTACTGCCGGTTTCGACAAACCCGGTCATTCCCATACCAGCGGCCGCCCACATTCCCAGGATCAGGGCCATGAACAGGAAGGTCGAGCCCACCGACAGGATCCGCACATATTTCAGGTCGGTCGACGAGTATGCCGCCGCCAATATGACCACAAACACGATGACGTAGAAGGTGGTAACGACAGATTCGCCATCTCCGACCTCTGGCAGGTAGCCAGGCAGGTAGATCAGGAACAGGCTGGCGGTAAAGGCGCAGGTGCCAATAATGACCACGTTGTTGATCAGTTTGACCAGCGGGATCTCAAAGAATTTCACGCGCGGTTCGATCACGCAGAAATAGAAGGCTGTCAGGAAGTAAAACGCCCAGATCAGAAAACCCCAGAAACCGAATTCGATCGCCAGTGGATTAGCAAAGGCATATGCCGGATCTTCGGCATACCCACCAAATTCTGTCAACGGGAACATGATCAGGCCAACATCCAGACCGGACGTAAACAGGATCGCGATGAATGTGAAAAGGTGAACAGGTGTCACGCCAACGCAGCGCAGGTTCCACCATTTCACGACGAAGAACGCGACCAGGCCCAACGCCAGTAGGACGCCAAAAGATAGAATGTATTCCAGAAGCACCGACAACCCTCCCTTGATATGTCAGATCCCGGAGCTGATAGCTTTAATTGGTCAGTCAATCAACGAAAACATAAGGGCGACTTTCCTGTCATCACATATGCGTCTTTTATGACGCGCAGCGCTTGCGACCGATCACAAAATCGGGGACAGTCCGCGCAAAGTGACAGGGGGTCTCCATGGATCTGCGCGCCATAGCCATGGGGCTGACATTTGCCCTGATCTGGTCGTCCGCCTTTACCTCGGCGCGGATCATAGTGGCAGACGCCTCTCCTTTGTTTTCGCTGGCTCTGCGGTTTTTGATCTCAGGGGTTCTGGGGGTTCTGATTGCCCGGGCGATGGGGCAAAGCTGGCACCTGACTCGGAACCAATGGCGGGCGACAATTCTGTTCGGTATCTGCCAAAATGCCCTGTATTTGGGTCTGAATTTTTACGCGATGCAAACGGTCGAGGCTTCGGTTGCGGCGATTATCGCGTCCACAATGCCCTTGCTGGTGGCACTGGCAGGGTGGCTTATTTTTGGCGAGAAACTGCGCCCTCTCGGTATTTTGGGTTTGTTTACCGGATTCACCGGCGTCGCCCTGATCATGAGCAGCCGGATCAGTTCTGGTGTCGACATGTTCGGCGTCGCGCTATGCGGCATCGGAGCTTTGGCGCTGACCTTTGCCACCCTCGCGGTTCGCGGCGCAACCTCAGGCGGCAATTTCATGATGGTCGTGGGCCTGCAGATGCTTGTAGGTTCCGCCACGTTGTTCGTGGCCGCTCCGATCTTTGAGACCATTTACATCCACCCGACGCTGCCACTGGCATTGGCGTTCACTTACACAACCCTGTTTCCTGGGCTGCTGGCCACGCTGATCTGGTTCCTTCTTCTGGATCGCATCGGCGCGATCCGCGCAGCCACGTTCCACTTTTTGAACCCGGTATTTGGTGTCACGATTGCGGCCATATTATTGGGCGAAAAACTGGGCGCGATGGACGCAATTGGCGTTACCGTCACGACGCTGGGTATTCTTGCGGTTCAGCTGTCACGCCAACCTTCTGGCAAAACGGCTTCGGCCTAAAGCAAGGACCCAAATGTTTGCGTCTGACCGACTGCACGACTGTGAGAGCTGTTTGAAATATCGCTTTGCTTTCTACCCTGCAGCCCCCAGATAATGGCTCAAACGTCAAATCAGCCGGAGGATCCATGACACGCTACACCAAAGACCCCACGGTTATCGCGGCGCTTTCGCCCGAAGAATTTCATGTCACCCAACGCAACGGCACCGAACGACCGGGGACAGGCAAGTATTTGGGGAACAAGGAACCGGGCATCTACGTGGACATCGTGTCAGGCGAGCCGCTGTTTGCTTCGACCCACAAATACGAATCCGGATGTGGCTGGCCCAGCTTCACCAAGCCGATCCTCCATGAGCATGTGGAGGAGTTTCGCGATACGACGTATGGTATGATCCGGACCGAGGTTCGCTCGAAACACGGCGACAGCCATCTGGGGCATGTCTTCCCCGACGGCCCGCGAGAACATGGTGGCCTGCGGTATTGCATCAACTCGGCCTCGCTCAGGTTCATCCATCGGGATGAGATGGAGGCTGAAGGTTACGCCGAATTCCTGATCCACGTGGAGGAAATCCAATGACTGAAAAACGTGCTGTACTGGCCGGAGGCTGCTTTTGGGGTATGCAGGACCTGATCCGCAAGCTGCCGGGCGTCTTGCGAACCCGGGTGGGCTACACCGGAGGCGATGTGCCCAACGCAACCTATCGCAACCATGGCACCCACGCCGAAGGGATCGAGATCTGGTTTGACCCGTCGCAGATCAGTTACCGCGACCTGCTGGAATTTTTCTTCCAGATTCACGACCCGACCACGGTGAACCGGCAAGGCAACGACCGAGGCATGAGCTATCGTTCCGCGATTTACCACGTCGATGAAGCCCAAAGAGCAACTGCGCTGGATACTATCGCAGATGTGAATGCCAGCGGCATGTGGCCGGGAAAAGTCGTAACCGAAGTCGAACCCGTCGGCGATTTCTGGGAGGCCGAACCCGAGCATCAGGATTATCTTGAGCGCATCCCGAACGGATATACCTGCCACTTCCCGCGCCAGGACTGGGTTCTTCCCAAACGTGCCAGCGCCGCAGAATAATGCACCACCTGCCCGGCCCCTCTGTACAAGTCAGAGGGGCTAGCCCGCCGCAACCCGCGGTCGCCCGCTTGCCTCGACCGTGATCATTGCTTCGACAAACACATCATTGGCCTCGACCCGCGCGGTTTTGATGTCGCGATCCACGATCACGCGGATATCTTCTGCACCGGCTTCGCGCACCGCACCTTCAGCTTCCGACCTCAGAACATTTTCCAGCAAAGCCAACGCGTCTTCTGATGCGGAAAAATCCTTGGGCCCGCCCTTGAGATGTACACGATACCGCCCTTCGGCAGGGCTTGTCACCGTGCCCGATCGCCGTAAGGTCAACCGTCCCACGACGGCGCCAATCGCATTGGCTACGCCCGCATGTTCCGGCAGGATCATCCGGCAGTGCAGCCGTTCACCAACCGCCCGGTAATAGCTGGGGGCTGATGCCCCAAGCCCCACAACATCAACGTTTAGAGCTGCGGTCAGCGACAACAAACCGCGATGCCGCGCCAATCCGCGCTGTGTCAGGACATGCCGCGCCAACTCCTGTGGCGGCAGCCCGAAACTGTCCGGTTCCTCATCAAAAACAGCCTCTAACAAGATCAAACTGGTCTGTTCCGTCAACTGGTCCACGATCATTTGCGCCAGCGCCTCGGCGGAATTTGCCAACATATCCCCGGACCCGACCCGTTTGCGCGCAACCAGTTCTAGTGCCTTACGGGCGGCTTCAGCATCCCAGGCATCCACCCGCCCCAGTACATGGCTGGCATCCGACGGCGTCACGCCCGAGATCTGAACGATCCCGCGATCCACCAACCGGGTCAATGCGCCGCTCTCCATTCGGGACCTAAGCAAGGAACCAATCGGCAGAACCTGATCTCCCAACCGCTCCAACAGGGCTTCTTCGCGCACATCTATACCGTCGTCACGTATTCCCGGCACGCGTCGGGCAAAGCGCGTATCGTGCTCACCCACCGTCGTGGCCCGCAATTGCTCGTCCAGAACGGCATGAACGATCGCGGGCGCTTCCGAGGCGATCAGGGACACCGGAAGAACGCGGCGCGGCCCCAGAAAAACACCGCCCTGCAACCCCTCGGTCACGACATGCACCTGACTGTCACCTCCAAGGCCATGGGTGCGCATCGCAACTGCCTCGACCATTGTGCGGAACCCGCCCACCTGTGCCCCTGCCGTGTCGATCGCGGGCTTACCGTCACGGATCAACGCCACGTCAGTTGTCGTACCGCCAATATCCGACACCAACGCATTCTCTGCGCCAGTCAACCAGCGCGCGCCGACAATTGACGCGGCAGGTCCGCTCAGGATCGTTTCAATGGGGCGTTCACGCGCCTGTTCAGCACTCATCAACGCCCCATCACCGCGAACAACCATCATCGGGGCCATAATCCCCAACTCGCGCAGCCGGTCCTGCGCCCGCCCGATCAAACGGTCGATCATCCCGATCAGCCGCGCGTTCAACACTGCCGTCACGGCGCGTTTCGGCCCATTCAGCTTTGCCGACAAGTGATGCGAACATGTTACCGGAGCCCCGGTTCTTTCCGAAACGATTCGCGCGGCTTCAAGTTCATGCGCGGGATTACGGGTGGCAAACTGAGCGGCTATGGCAAAGCCTGAAATCCCCTTGTGAGTGTCTAAAAACTGCTCCAGCGCGGCAACATCCAATGGTGCAGCTTCGCTGCCAGAATGGGAATGCCCACCAGACATAACCAGGGCCGGGTCCCCTTTTAACGCGTCCTTCAAACCGTGCTTTTCAAGGTCGCTGTCTTTGAACCCGATATAGATCAATGCAACGCGCCCGCCCTGCCCTTCGACCAAGGCATTTGTCGCCAATGTAGTGGACAAAGAGGCCATTGAAATCTGATCCGGCGCAACTTTTGCCTGCTCCAAAACGGCAGAAATCGCCTTGCCTACACCAATTGCCAGATCCGCACGTGTGGTCAGGGACTTGGCCGAGGCTATTACCTCTTTTTCATCCCGGATCAGTACCGCATCGGTATAGGTTCCACCCGTATCCACCCCCAAAGCCAGCGCCATCGGGTTCTCCTTACTGTTCGCTGCAGATTGGTGTAGCGATTGGGGCCGACACGTCCAGCCTGTTTGCGGCAATTATGAAAGTTGTTCCACCGCCCAGCGCGCTGCGTCGGCCACGGTTTCATCTGGGTCATCTGTCAAACTTTGGGCCGCGGCCCTCAGTTTCGACTGCCCCGAGTTTCCAATGGCATAAAGCACGTTGCGCACAAACCGGTCGCGCCCGATCCGTTTGATGGGTGAGCCCGAGAATTTCGCTCGGAACGAAGTATCATCAAGCGCCACCAGCTCTTCCAGCGCAGGCGCCGCCAGATCTTCGCGCGCTGCATAGCGCAGGTCGCTTGCGGCAACCGCAAACTTGTTCCACGGGCAAGCCGCAAGGCAATCGTCACAGCCGTAGATTCGATTGCCCAGCTTTCTGCGAAGCTCAGGCTTCACAGGGCCTTTATGCTCGATTGTCAGATAGGAAATGCACCGCCGTGCGTCCAACTGATACGGGCCCGGAAAGGCGTCCGTGGGGCAGCTGTCCAAACAGGCCCGACAAGACCCGCAGCGATCAATCTCAGCGGGATCCGCGGGTATATCCAAAGTTGAAAAAACAGACCCTATAAAGGCCCAATTACCCCACTCCCTGCTGACCAGATTCGTGTGTTTCCCCTGCCAGCCCAACCCGGCGGCCTGCCCCAAAGCTTTCTCCGGCACGGGTGCAGTGTCAACAAACACCTTAACCTCGCCGCCCGCCTCGGCAATCAGCCACCGCGCCAGGCGCTTCAGTCGCTTTTTGACCAGATCATGATAGTCTTTGTTCTGCGCATAGACAGAAATCGCCCCGTGGCCGCGTTGCTTCAAGACGTCTGTAGGATCATGTTCCGGCTTGTAACTCTCGGCCAGCATGATCACTGATCGCGCCTCGGGCCAAAGGGCCGCAGGATCACCGCGCCAATGCGTCCGCTCGGCCATCCATCCCATCTGCCCATGATACCCTGCGTCCAGGAACGCTGCCAAACGCTCGGGAACTTTTGGAACATCCCAGGGGCGGCAGACACGGCACGCAACAAACCCCTCTTCAAGGGCCTGCTGTACCAGCTTTTCCTTCAAATCTGATCCGCTCTTCATCTGGCCAAAAATATCCTCGGGGGGAATCGCGCAGATGCCCGATGGGGGGAGACAGCCCCGCTGGCACACACTATCAGAAATCCAGATCTGCGTAATGGGGCGGCGGCCGGAAACCCGGCACCTGATCCGCCAGAATAGAGCGAAAAGCAGGGCGCGATTTGATTTTCGCATACCAGTCCTTGACCACCTGACTGCGGTTCCAATCCACATCCGAGATATAGTCCAGCGACGACAGGTGCGCCGCTGCCGCGAAATCAGCCAGTGTCATCTGATCACCGGCCAACCACCGGCGGTGATCCAACAGCCATGCCATATAATCCAGATGGTACTTGATCGCTTTGGCACCCTGTTTGACGTTCTTGCTGTCAGGATAGCCCTGACCCGTCACTTTTTTGTTCACCCGTTCGTACAGCAGCTTCGACGTCACCTCATGATGGAATTTGTCGTCAAACCAGCCGACAAGGCGCCGTACTTCGTATCGGGCTTCGGGACTTTTTGGCATTAATGATGGTTCGGGGCGGGTTTCCTCAATATATTCGCAGATCGCCGCGCTTTCCGACATCATTTGTCCGTCCAGACGCAATACTGGTACTTTACCCGCAGGGTTTCGGCGCAAAAAGTCGGGATCCTGCTCCCAGTATCGCTCTTCGACAAGCTCAACCTCGATCTTCTTTTCCGCCAAAGACAGCCGAACCTTGCGGCAATACGGAGAGAGGGGAACATGAAACAAACGCGCCATGGGCTTCCAATCGAACCAGTGAGTACCCGACAGATTTAGCCTTGGCAGGCGACGGGTTTCAATCCTCGAAACAATCTGCGCGACCATCTGCGCGGATGGTGGCCGCCCCATCCAGAATAGATGCCGCCCGTCTGCGCGTACGCGCCGTCGGATCTGTGACTGACCTGTTGCGCGGTGACGGCAGAATGGCGGCAATCCGCGCTGCCTGAACTGGGGTCAGTTTCGATGCGCTGGTGTTGAAATACTGTTGCGCGGCAGCCTCGACCCCAAAAACGCCATTCCCGGTTTCGGCAACGTTCAGATAGACCTCAAGGATGCGCCGCTTGCTCCAGAAAATCTCGACCACAGGTGTGATCGAAGTTTCCAGCGCCTTGCGTATCCAACTGCGCCCCTGCCAAAGGAATACGTTCTTTACCACTTGCTGTGTAATGGTCGAGGCACCGCGATTTCCGCCATCCTCAAGCGCATCTCGAATGGCCTCTACATCAAATCCCCAATGCAGGCAGAAATTCGCATCCTCTGCTGCCACAACCGATCGCGCCATGATCGGGGCCATGTCCTCGATCGGTACCCATTCACGCTCAACCTTTCCCAATCGGCGCCATTCTGACCAGATCGTATGGGTTAAAGGTGGGTTCACAACCGAATACAACAGGATTATCGCAAGCAAAGCTCCTGCAATTGCCGCAACCGCACGAGTCAGCCAACGGCGTATCTGACGCACCGTTGGTGATTTCCTGCTGGATGCCTTGTTTTTCTTACCGCTTGATTTGCGGGCTGCTTTCTTCGCCATACTTCAGCTATACGACGCGCGGTCCGGGTTTGAAACGGCCTAAATTGCGAAGGCGCGCGCTTCGCGCGGGTGAACAACCGGGCGTGCGGTTTCTACCGACATCGGATCATGACCTGCCAGTTCAGGGAACAGATGCAGGACCTCGCTCTGCGTTTCGCGGTCCGAGGCCGACAACGCATGCCCCGGATAATAGCTTTCGCTTTTGGCACCATTGGCGATGACGATCTCGTGCTGCTTGAACAAAAGGTGGAAATACTCCACCTCACCGCCTTCCACGCGGGTCACCGTTTTTCCATTGACCAGAGCATGTGCCGGAATCAGCGCTTCAGCGTGCCCGGACAGATACGAGGCTCGCCAGTCTTCAATCAGCATCCTATGCTGAGGCGAAACAAGCAGCGGACGATCCAGGTCGAACACTCCGGCCTCAAACCGGATCGGGGCCAGCTTTCCTTCGGCGGCTACCACTGTACGCCCAACCCAGATCAAAGGCTGAGGGCCATGATCCACGGTCGTGACCAGATCACCGACCTTAAGATCTTCCACCGTGCGTTCCCCATCCGGGGTCATTATCATGGTGCCCGGCGTGAAACAGGGCGGACCCAAATTGCCGACATTCAGCGGCCCCTGTGTGTTGACGAAGGTGGCTGAAACAAACGTTCCCGGCTGCAAGACCTGGCCGTCTGTCGGTGTAAAAACCCGAGATCCATCAGCCAGATAAAACGTGGTGCCGGTATAGGTTACATTCCCGACGCCCGCGACGTTGATGGTAACAGTGTCTCCCGGCCAGGAATTCGTAACGTCCTGGCCATTGACTGTATCACCACTCGGTGCATCAATTTCGTTGTCATCATCTGCATCGATCAAAGTGAAACTGCTAACCGCGACAGCCGTTCCCGCAGGCGGCGGGTTTGCTGGATCGAAAGTATAAAACTGATCCTGATACGGTGTTGGCATCCGGTTGCCCCTGTCTGCTTATCATCTGGTGCCTAGATCGGCCCATGATTATCGCCTGAGTGTGAAGAAAGATTGGCGATTTTCGGATAAACGGGCAAGACCAGCACTGAAACGTCGTTAATATACGAACCCCGCGTGGTGCAAATGACACGCGGGGTTTCGAGAGGCAAAAAGTTTCGGCTTATTCCGCCGGAACTGCTTTGGCTTCAACACTCAGTGGGTGGCTAAGTTTGTTCAGCATTTCCTTCGGGCAAACCTGCAGGAAGTTGCCTTTTTCCACATCCCAATGCTGAAGAATATCAGCAGCCTTGCGGCTTTGTGATTCAGCAGCGTGACGCATGATAAGCGTTTTTAACTGATCTTCCCAGTGATCCACAGTGACCCGGCAAGTGACCAGCGTTTCCCTGTTCATCAGCGCCTCGGCCTTGCCTTCGGGATCATACAGATAGGCCATTCCGCCTGTCATGCCCGCACCAAAGTTGGCTCCGATCGTTCCAAGGATAACGGCGACACCGCCGGTCATGTATTCACACCCGTTGGAACCGCACCCCTCGACAACAACCTTGGCGCCAGAGTTCCGCACCGCGAACCGTTCACCGGCGCGACCGGCGGCAAACAGATACCCATCAGTGGCCCCATAGAGAACCGTGTTACCAATGATCGTATTGTCATCTGCTTTCAGCGGGCTGACTTGCGGTGGGCGCACGACGATCATACCCCCGGACAGGCCCTTACCGACATAGTCATTGGCATCGCCCGACACTTCCAGCTTCAGACCCGGGGCCGCAAAAGCTCCCAGCGATTGCCCGGCAGAGCCTTGCAACTTCACATGCAGATGGTCGTCCTGAAAGGTGTTCCGCATCCCGAAATTCTGCACAATATGGCTGGACACACGGGTTCCAACGGTCCGGTGCGTGTTCTGCACGGCATAAGACAGCTGCATCTTTTCACCATCCTTCAGGAACCGGGCCGCATCACGAACGATTTCGGCGTCCAGCGTATCCGGCACCGCGTTGCGCTCTTTGTCGCGGTTGTAGACGATGTTATGTGCCCCATCGACAGTGATCAGCAGCGGATTGAGGTCCAGATCGTCCAGATTCGCCGATCCCCGGCTGACCTGAGCCAACAGGTCGGCTCGGCCGATGATCTCGTCAACCGAGCGCGCACCGAGGCTGGCCAGCAACTCTCGCACTTCCTGGGCATAGAAAGTGATCAGGTTCACCACTTTATCCGCATTGCCGGTGAACTTGGCGCGCAGGGATTCATCCTGCGTACACACGCCCACCGGACAAGTGTTCGACTGACACTGACGCACCATGATACAACCCATGGCGATCAGCGCGGCGGTACCGATGCCGTATTCCTCGGCCCCCATCATCGCGGCCATGACAATGTCGCGACCGGTACGCAGACCACCGTCGGTCCGCAGGGTGACGCGATCCCGCAGGTTGTTCATCGCAAGAACCTGATGCGCCTCGGTCAGGCCCATCTCCCACGGCAAACCGGCATATTTGATCGAGGTCGCAGGCGACGCGCCTGTACCGCCATTGTGACCCGAAATAAGGATAATATCCGCTTTCGCTTTGGCTACACCGGCAGCAATCGTGCCAACGCCCGAGGACGCTACCAGCTTGACCGTCACCTTGCAGCGCGGGTTGATCTGCTTCAGATCGTAGATCAGCTGCGCCAGATCCTCGATCGAATAGATATCGTGGTGCGGCGGCGGCGAGATCAGCGTCACGCCCTTGGTCGAATGGCGCAGGCGCGCGATCAGGTCGGTGACCTTCATACCTGGCAACTGACCACCTTCGCCGGGTTTTGCACCCTGAGCGACCTTGATCTCAAGCTCTTCACACTGGTTGAGGTATTCCGCAGTCACGCCAAACCGGCCCGAAGCCACCTGTTTGATCTTGGCCGAAGGGTTGTCGCCATTGGGTTCAGGCACGAAATGTGCCGGATCTTCGCCACCTTCGCCACTGTCGGAT
>NZ_JBXWSL010000074.1:0-11622 GCF_059613425.1 Ruegeria sp. BHSA123
AAGATCTTTCCCGCACCGCAGCAAACGAGCAAAGCCTGACAAGAAAGGCACTCGCGCTCAGTTCGGTACGCCTCTCTCTGCGCCAGCAACACGTTGTTTTTCAACAATATCAGCCCGAAGCGGACCTTCACTATGAGCTTTACACCCTCTGAGATGCGGACTTTGCGGCCGAAGAAATTTCTTGCACCAAGGTGCTGAGCCCAAAAAGTTAACAAATCAGACCGTTCCTCTAAGCCGATGTTTTTCCTATGGTTGGTAAGTAGTACCAAGCCGGGAGGTCTTAATGAACAAGCTTATCTCAGTAACGGGTGCCGTCTGCTTTGCTTTCACTGGAGCTTGGGCCGACGAACATACCCCGCCCAACATTCTTGTCATCATGGCAGATGACGTAGGTTGGGCGAGCGTCGGCGTTTACCACGGAGGTGTCAAAAGCATCGAGACGCCGAACTTGGATCGTCTCTCGTCAGAGGGTGCTCGTCTCACAGATTATTATGCCGAGCCAAGTTGTACTGCCGGTCGATCAGCTTTCATGACCGGACAATTGCCAATACGGACTGGTATGCACACGGTTGGACTGCCGGGTGATCCGATAGGTTTAAACCCAGATGACCCAACGCTTCCGATGTTCCTGAAAAAGTTGGGGTATACGACGGGACAGTTTGGAAAAAACCACCTAGGCGACCTCAATGAGTTCCTACCGACTACAAAAGGTTTCGACGAGTATTGGGGTTGGCTCTACCACCTGAATGCTATGGAATATACGTCTGATCCGGATTGGCCAGACGACCCAGAATTCAACGCGCAATTTGCGCCTCGCAACATCATTCATTCATTTGCAACAGAGGAAGTAGACGAAACAGTCGACCCGCGATTTGGAAAAGTCGGGAAGCAGCGCATTATTGATGACGGGCCTGCGCCTCCTGAGCGCCAAAAGACTTTGGATGACGAAGTGACATCTTACACGAAGGACTTCATTTCTCGTGCAGTAGAGTCGGACACTCCGTTTTTTGTCTGGATGGCTCCAGCCCGTGCACACGTCTGGACCCACCTCAGCCCCGAATACGAAGCTATGTTGGGCAATGGGCGCGGACTTCAGGATGTTGTCATGAAGGAGTTGGACAACAACGTTGGTAACGTTCTCAGCCACCTTGAGGATCTGGGAGTTGCCGATAATACCATAGTGATGTTCACCGCCGACAATGGCCCAGAAACACTGACGTGGCCCGATGGCGGTACGACGCCGTTTCATGGGGAAAAGGGTACTACCTGGGAAGGTGGCTTCAGGGTTCCCGCGATTATTCGCTGGCCGGGCAAAATTCCTGAAGGACAGGTTTTGAACGGTATCTTCAGCGGAATGGATTGGATGCCAACACTTGTAGCCGCGGCGGGAGGCCCCACAGACTTAAGAGAAAAGCTCCTAGATGGTTATGAAGGGTACAAAGTACACTTGGATGGCTACAACCAACTATCTTACTTGACCGGTGAGGACGAAGAGAGCAATCGCCGCGAGCTGATTTACTATCAGGGTACGGACCTCCAAGCAGTACGCTACAACGATTGGAAAGCGCACTTTGTCGTTCAAAACCACGGCTGGTCAGGCCCGAAGGAAGAACTGGTCGCCCCCTTGCTTTTCAACCTCCGCCGCGATCCCTACGAAAAAGCTGCGGAGGAAAGCGGTATGTACGTCCGCTGGATGGGTGAGAAAATGTGGGCATTCGGCCCAGCCGCCCGGTTAGTGCAGGCACATCTCGCTACTTTCGAGGAGTTCCCTCCGCGCGGGAAGCCGGTCGCCAATCAAGACCATGTTGAAGAACAAACATCAACCGAAGGCGGCATCTCTCAGTAGAGGAAGCTAGGCAAGCAATACGCCTTTCCCACCGCAGCGTGGGCATCCGGCTCGGATCATCGGATGCCCAAAATAACCGACTAGGAATCTCGCAAAAAGCGAAACCTCTACGAGACGGAGTCCTCCATGAGTGCTAGATTGGTCCTTCTGCTTGCTGCCGTCGGCCTCATGCCAATCGCGTTATCATACGGTCTGATGCCAAGCAGTTCGATCCCAGTTTTGCTGGGATTTTCGGTGGAAGGAACGAACCAGACGCATGTCTTCCGTGCGATTATGGGACTTTACCTGGCAAACGCTTTGTTTTGGTTAGCGGCCGTGGTGAAACCAGATCTACAACGACCGGCGCTTTGGGTTCTTTTTTTGTTTATGTCGGGACTGGCCGTTGGACGCATACTAAGCATTCTTATCGATGGAGTTCCGAACGGGATACTTCTCTTTTACCTTGCGGCCGAGATAGCTTTTGCAGCTCTGGCGGCGGTTTCACTGAAAAAAGCACGATGAAACAGGAAGTGAAAAGATGCTGAGGTTTTTCTTTGTTCTCTCGATGATTGCAACTTCATCAATTTCGACATCGGCTCTTGCACAATCGTCATCTGCCCAGAGTGCGGTGGACGAAAACTTCTTAGTGCTTGAGACTGCCGTTGAAGAAGCGGGAGCTACGCCAATCGCATCGATAGATCACGCGCGACTGGCCAAAGTCGAAGGTGTAGAAATGCCAGCGTCTCGTGTGCTCCTTTTCTCTGATCCAGAGATAAACACGCCCATTCTGAAAGAGAACGTGCGAGCAGGTCTGGACCTTCCTTTTCGCGTTCTTTCCTTCGATCAGGATGGTCGTCCACAGATCGCCTACACAGACTCTCAATTTCTCAAAGTCCGGCATGGGCTCACGGACGCTTCTTCGTTGAGTGCGTTTCAGAGCAAGATGCTCGAAGTTCTAAACGACTTGGATGCAACACCAGCGCCGACCAACGGATTGTTTGCCGACTACGGGATCATCGAACTGCAAACTCTGCTCAGCGTACCAGAGGCAGTCGAACGTCTCAGGACAGCTGTCATGGGGCAGGACGATACTGTCTGGTTCGGTGAAATCGATTTTGCGACCGAAGCGTCCCAACTGGGGGTGGACCTGCCGGAGGCGGTACTTTTACTGTTCGGCGGACCAGCACCCGGTGGCGTGGCTATGGCGGGCTTTCCGGCAATTGGTTTGGATGCCTTTTGCCAAAAACTATTGGTTTACGCGAATGAAGAAGGCGGCTCCGTAGTCATTTTCAATGACATCGCTGCTTTGGCTGAGTTGCACTACGGTTCTTCAGCCGAACCTCATCACGGTTTGAACAAACGGCTTACCGCAACATTTCAAAACGCAATAGAGTAGCCGCTGATAGGAAACCGCAATAGAAACCCTATACCGATTGGCCATCTTTTCGTTGTCCACTTTGGGCTCGCAGTCGACCTTCGCTGGTTCCCGTGCCTATGTCTGGAGGCAGCCCTAGCCGGACATTCCAAACTGAACTTTGCAAATCCCGACAAGCGGACAATGCTGCCGTCGGATGCCGAACGAAAATGACCGCTCGCAGCCCAAACCAGACATTCATCAGCGAGCTTTGTTGATCCCGAGGAGCGGATTGGTCCGTTCATGCAACGATGCTACCAAAAGTGGAAACCGCGCATACAGCCAGTATCCGGGGATATGAAAACTTTCTATTCGGGCAATCCACCAGCAACCATCGCACCAAAATACCGGTCCTGGTCCTCAGTATGCATAAAGGGTGTGTTTCTGTGTGTAGAAACACGGAAGTCCGGCCGGATTTCGAGTAATTTCGTTGCTTCAACCTGTGCATCTTCCAGACGTCCCATTTCGGCAAGGGTTGCGACCAAGATTCGGCGCGGAGGAAGCGACTTTGGATAAGTTGAGATACCGGTTTTTGCCAGCAGAATTGCCTCTTCGTAATCTCTGATTAGAAAATGAGAAAGGGCCGCGTTAAAATTGTACCAGCCGGGATAACGCGGATTGACCTTTTTTGCCTTGTTGTTCCACTCAATCGCTTCGGCTGGCTCACCCATAAGCGACCTTAAAAAGCCCATACCATATAGGACCTCAGGATCATTGGGGTTCTCCCGTATTGCCCGCTGAAATGCCTGGTACGCGAGTTTATGATCGTAGTCTGCAAACAAATGTAGCTGGCCCAAGCGGTGTTGAACGCGATAGTCCGATTGATCCAGTTCTAACGCACGCTGTGCGTGCCTGCGGGCTTTGTTCAGCGCGGTTTCTGGATCGTCCGACCCACCAAAGCGCCAAAGGCTAAGATAGCGACCGCTCAGTTCAATATGTGCAGAAAGGTAGTCTGGATCGAGCTCTATTGCTCGTTCCAGAAGTTCAATAGCCTCTTGCCGACTCGCAGTATTCAGCAGCTTGCTTTTGGCGACAGCCCTTAGAAAAAGTTCATACGCTTCTAGATCATCGGTTGGCCGTTTCCTAAGCGAAGCGATTTCTTCTTCCTCAACTACTATTTTCAGGGTGGATGCGATTTCCCGAATAAGGTCGGCCTGAGCGGAAAACAATTCTTCGACGCCAACGTCATATTGTTCCGACCATAGAGCGTGCCCCGACTCTGTCTCTATCAGTGTTGAGTTAATCGAAATATTCTCGCCAACGCTCTGAACGCTACCTGACAAAACATATCGCACACCGAGCTCTCGGCCAATTTCTCGCGGTTTGACCAAGCTGTCCGCAAAGGTAATCGAAGTAGAACCAGAAATCACAAATAGCTGTGGAAACTTCGAAAGCTGCGTCGTGATTGCTGTTCCAAAACCTTCTGCCAGATAGCCGACCTCTTCAATTGTTGAGCGGTTCTCAAAGGGCAAAACGACGATGGACGGTTCGTCTGGGATGGCAAGCGCCAACTCCTCTTGTTCGGTCAGGGGTGCCACATCTCTGGATCGCCACCATACGACCGAAACCAGCACCAAACAGATGCATGCTGCACCGATTAGAGTTGGCACCCACTTGGACATGTGTGGTTTCGTATGCGCAACTGGCTCTGAAATAGCCAAAGCCTTGGCCTTGTCATCCAGAACGATTTCGAAGGCTCGGACTGGTCTCTCTATGTTTTTGACTTCGGTCTCACCCAGATCCTCGAAATTCAGATCCAGCTTGTCCTGTACCTGGTCCCTTACGCTGCGGTGAATGCAAATACCTCCGGGCTCAGCCAAGCCTTCAAGTCGAGCGGCGACATTGACGCCATCACCATAAATGTCTCCATCCTCGGCAATCACATCTCCGATATTGATGCCGATCCGAAACACAATTCGTTCGCTATCTGGAACGTCCGAATTTCGAGAGAGCATTTCGTTTTGAACAGAAACGGCAAATTTCATTGCCTGCACGGTGCTTTCGAACTCCAGTAGAGCACCATCACCTATCAATTTGATCGTCTTGCCACCATAACTCGCCGCAAAGGGGTCAATGAGTTCAGACCGATGCGACTTTAGTGCTGCCAGCGTCGCTGCCTCATCGCGTTCCATCAGTCGCGAGTAGCCCACGACGTCAATACTCAAGATAGTGGTAAGGCGGCGTTCCACTCCCGTTCTCCCCTAGACCCAAGATTATCCATCCTGATCTATTGAATCCATAGTTCTGCTATTCGCCCTATACCAAATCGCATATTTGAGGCGCCGGTCAGGCTTCGACAAAGTCAGATTTTTCATGACGGAGACCAAGCATGGTAACCAATAGACGCTGACACTGTGTGGGCGATGAGGTGGTGCGTGGCGGTGTGGAGTATTCGTCATGCAAGCTTTAAATCTACCCGTCATTCGAGTTGGCCGATCTGCGTGGAACAAAGGTCGGGTTATTGGCCAGAAGCGCCCGCTTTTGCCAAGGCATGTCTGGGCAATACGCGTTCGCTTAGAAATTTCAGAAGATCATAGGAACTTAGCACTCTTCAATTTAGCAATAGATAGTAAGCTCCGTGGTTGCGATCTTGTTCGCCTTAAAGTTGCAGACGTATTTGCCGCTGGACAAGTAAAGGAACGCGCGTCTGTCAACCAAAGCAAGACAAAGATACCCGTTCGTTTTGAAATTAGTAGTGGTACGCGAAACTCGCTTTTGAATTGGCTGAAACAACCTGCAATGAAAAGATCCGAGTACTTGTGGCCAGGGCGTTTTCAGCATCGGCTGCATATTTCTACGCGTCAGTACGCGAGGTTGGTTCAGTCATGGGTCGCTTCGATTGGGCTTGATCCCAGCCAATATGGGACCCATTCAATGCGACGCACAAAAGTGGCGCAGATTTATCGTAGAACAGGTAACTTGCGAGCCGTGCAGCTATTGCTTGGTCACACCAAGATGGACAGTACAGTGCGTTACCTAGGTGTAGACATCGAAGACGCACTCGCCATCGCGGAAGCCACCGAGGTGTGATCCATCAGGCCGCTTTCGAGCGGCCTTTTTTGCGCGAACCCCGAGAGTAGAACTATCAGCCCGAACCGGACATTCGCATTTAGACTTTGCACATTCGACGGTGCGGACAAAGTGACCAAGGCGGGATAGCGGCCACAGCCCGACTTCGCCAAGCCTTGCCTTAGTTTTCTTTTTGCCAAAAGCGGCCGCTCCATCATCAACTGTACTGCATGGATTTTGCGCCCTTTCGGGTCTAACGTTGCCTTGTGGAGGAACGGAAATTGGACCGCAAGCTGACCGCCATACTTTCCGCCGATGTTGTTGGCTTTTCCAAACTGATGGAAGAAGACGAGGAAGGCACGCTGGGACGCTTGAAGTCACATCGACTGGAAACATTCGATCCGACGGTCAGCGAACATAACGGCCGTATTATCAAGTTGATGGGTGATGGTGCGCTGGTGGAGTTTGCCAGTGTCGTGGATGCTGTGAATTGTGCAATAGATGTCCAGTCTGCGCTGGCGCAGTGCGGTGGCCCAATCCGCCTGCGCATCGGGATCAATCTCGGTGATGTTATTATTGATGGGGACGACATCTATGGCGACGGTGTCAATATCGCTGCGCGGCTGGAAGCGTTGGCAGAACCCGGCGGCGTTTGCGTGTCCGACATTGTCCAACAAGCCGTGCGCATTAAAACCGGGCCGATCTTCAGAGATCTTGGTGAGCAAAATCTGAAGAACATTGCCCAATCGGTGAGAGCCTGGCATTGGTCCGCATCAAGTGAACAAGACTCCATCGAACCCATCGCCGACGGCAGCACGCAACCGGCATCCGAAAAACCATCGATTGCTGTTTTGCCTTTTGACAATATGAGCGGCGATCCCGAGCAGGAGTATTTTGCGGATGGGGTCAGCGAGGACATAATCACCGCGCTATCACGCATTCGATGGTTGTTTGTAATTGCCCGCAACTCAACGTTTGTTCACAAGGGCAAGGCGGTGGATGTGCGTCGGTTGGCGCAAGAGCTTGGCGTTCGTTACGTGCTTGAAGGCAGCGTCCGAAAAGCCGGAAACCGGGTTCGCATCACCACACAGCTGATTGATGCCGAAAGTTCCAATCACCTTTGGGCCAACCGTTATGATCGGGAGCTCAATGACATTTTTGCACTGCAAGACGAGATTACCGAGACAATCGTTGGCAGTATCGATTCAGAACTACGCGGCGCCGAGCAAGACCGGGCGAAGCATAAGCCAACTTCAAATCTCAACGCTTGGGATCTGTATCAACGGGGAAATTGGCATCTGAATCGCTTTACCAAGCAGGACAATGAAACGGCTCACCAGTTGTTTGAGACCGCTGCGCGGGCCGATCCGGATTTTGCCTTGGCGTACGCTGGCCAAGCTCTTGTGGGCGTCTCAGACGTCATAATGCGAATTGCCGACGAATCTTCCGATACAGTGGCGAACGCAATTCGATTAGCGAAACAAGCAAAGGCGTTGGATGACCGCGAAGCGCTGACCCATTACGCCCTCGGCCGGGCGTATTGTCTTGCCGGAGATACGGATTCCGGGATCGCCAGCCTGGAAAAGGCCATCACGCTCAATCCAAACTTTGCCCTTGCGCATCACGGCATGGCTTTCGCCCTGAAAGCTGGGGGGCGTGCGGAGGACTCGCTGGCTCATGTGGCGATGGCTATAAAATTAAGTCCCAACGATCCCCTATTGTGGACGTTCTATGTCAACAACGCATCGGCATACTATCAATTGAAAAACTACGAGCTTTCAGAACAATGGGCAGGCAAGGCTGCCAGAGAAAACGAGCGTGAATACTGGCCAAAATTGTTCCGTGCAGCGGCGCTGGCCCAACTGGACAAGATAGATGAAGCCCGCACAGCCGTTTCCAAAGCTCTTGCTCTAAAGCCCGAATTCTCGTTGTCATTCGTCGCCCAAAGCCTGCCTGGATACAATCAAGACTACTTTGAACATTTGGTAGAGGGGTTGCGAAAAGCCGGAGTGCCGCAGTGACCGTTTGGGGCAATCTACATTTTCTGCGATGAGCATGACTGATCGCTCGCAGCCCCAAGCGGACCTTCAAAATACAAAGAACGATTGAAGTCCTAACAAGAGAGAGCATCACTTTGCTTGATCAAAGAGACTGATAACGCGAAAAATCTGCACAGGGCTTCCGATGCCCTTCAGTTCCCGTTCCCCCAGTTCTTCGGTCTCCACATGTTGTTCTATGTCTAGAAGCGCCCGTTGGCTCAAAAGGATCTGCCCGTCGCTGGCAAAGTCGCAAAGCCTGGATGCGGTGTTCACAACTCCACCGATTGCGGTGTAGTCGGCGCGACCATGAAACCCGATAAGCCCAAGCGTCGCGTAACCACTACTGATCCCAATACCCAAACCCATCGCGTGCCCGAGTTTCTGCCAGTGTGCACGTATTCCCTCGAAGGCTTCGCTTATTTCTTTAGCCAGCCGCACGGCTTGCAGAACGGGCTGATCGCAGGGAACCGGATCATTGAAGAACACCATCAATCCGTCTCCGGCTCGGTATCCGATTGTTCCCTTGTGTTGTGCAACTAAATGGCCAACCTCATCGTGGAAATGCTGGAGAAGCGTAATGACATCTTCTGGCTCAATCGCCTCGGAAATCGCCGTGAAATTGCGGATGTCGCAGAATAGGCAAGCGATGTATTGACGATGAGTTTTAAGAAGCCCGTCAGAGTTTTCCTCTACGACAAGCTCCGCAACCTGAGGAGCAAGGAATTGTTTTAGTCGCCCCAGCCTGTCAATCTCGCCTTCCTGGCGCTTTACTTTCTCGGTCAGTTTTTCGTTCAATGCCTCTATTTCATGTGTCTGGTTGCGAACCGTGTGGTTCAAAGCATCAAGTATTAGGTTCTGGTTTAGCAAAGCCGCGATCACCAAAAGCACATAGGCGAGCGCTTCGACGCGTTCGTCATAACCGAAGTACAGAGTGACAATCAGGATGAGGGCAGCAATCCCACCGAGGACGAGTGGAAGCTCCTTGGCATGCCGTTTCCGATCTCTCCATAAGAAACTAACCGCCAACAATGCGAAAACCCACATGAGCACCGCTTGCACATGTGGGTTTATGGAAAGCGCTTCGTAGCCGACCAAATAGGTCAGCAAAATCCCGGAATAGCAAGTGGCCAAAGAAGCCAGAGCAGCCAAGACAGCTCCGATCCCGATTGGCATCGAAATTCTGAACTCCTCCGTTGCCACGCCGATACCGTCGGTCACAGCATGCGGCGAAGGTTCCGCGGCAGAGTCATTTCTGTGTTCAGGATCAGACATGGTTCTCGTTTGCGCTTGGCTGCTGGTAGAGTACGTTTGAATTGAGGTTGCGTCAAAATCACATACCTGCGTGGGGCAGTTGAGAGTTTCACCAAATCAACAACGACAAGCGAAACAACCTCATGCTTCACAGAACAAACTTGCAATCACCCGTCTCGGCGTAGTCACCTAGGATACGGGGATGGAGGAAGCTGATGACGCGATGGAAGTTTGTGGTTTGTGTTTGGTGTGCGCTGACTCTTGTTGCTTGCGCTCCAAAAAATCGCACTTATGAAAAGACGGTATCGGCCTCACTTCCGGCAAACTCGCGCACAGCTCTTAGTCAGGCAGCCAACCGGCTTGGCGATCCCAAAGACGGTCGGTCGGGGGTCAAGCTGATCAGTGACGGCGAAGAAGCGCTTGTTTCACGTTTGCTGTTAGCGGCTGCGGCTGAGCAAACGATAGACGCGCAATACTACCTGCTGCACAACGACCCAACGGGCCACCTTTTTGCAGCCAGTCTTTTGCAGGCGGCAGATCGGGGTGTTCGCATCCGATTGCTACTGGATGACATGGATACGTCCAGTTATGACGCGATGACGGCCGCGTTGGACAATCACAAAAATATTGAGATCAGGTTGTTCAATCCTTTTTGGCGAGATCAAAGCCTGTTGATCGCGGGGCTGACGGACTTCAAACGCATCAATCGCAGAATGCACAACAAGTCAATGACAGCAGACAACGTGTTCACGATTGTGGGTGGGAGAAACATCGGCGCCGAGTATTTTCTCGCACGGGAAGAAATGAACTATGCTGACCTGGATGTTCTGGCCGCAGGCCCGGTTGTTCGCGAGGTGTCGCGAAGCTTTGACTCTTACTGGAACAGCGAATTCGCCGTACCAGCTCGGGTGGTTGTTGGAGAACCTCAGGAATTTGACCTTGGTGATGCGCGAGTCAGGTTGAACGAACTGGTCGATGAAGCGAAGCAAACGCAGTATGGCGCGGCTCTCAGAAAGTCAGCACAAGAGAACTTCGCAGATGGTGCCCTGTCACTGGATTGGCTGCCTGCGAAGCTTTATGCTGATCCGCCGTCAAAAGCCGCCGGTATCGAGAACTCAGGTCCCGTTCTGGCATCTCAATTGCTTCCGTACTTTGAGAATGCCAGCAGTGAGGTGAACATCGTCTCTGCCTATTTTGTGCCGCGCAACAACGGTGTGAAATGGTTGACCGAATTGGAAAGCCGCGGCGTCGACGTAAAGGTTGTAACCAATTCACTTGCATCTAATGACGTCGCACCCGTCTACGCGCACTACGCCAAGAAACGCCGTGCACTTCTACGCGGTGGAGTAGAACTATATGAGCTGCGACCGGACGCCGATAAGATCCAACGCCGCGGTATCAATTGGGCGCAATCGAGGTCAGGTCTACATTCCAAGGCGTTTGCAGTTGATGACCGATACTTGTTCGTAGGGTCGTTCAACTGGGACCCGCGATCTGTCAACATCAACACCGAGATGGGAATTCTGATTGACTCGCCAGCATTGGCTACACAGACCATGGGTGCCTTGGACGACGCGCTACCTGCATACACATATAACGTGACGCTCGAGAAAGCTGGTCAGCTTAAATGGACGACAAGAGGCGATGACGGCACCGTAATTGAGTACCAATCCGAGCCGACGGGATCGGCCTGGGATCACATAGTTGCTGGATTTCTGAGTATTTTACCAATTGGTTCGCAGCTTTAGGTTTTTTGGCAGATAGCCGACACGACCAGAGAACTACGGCCTGTAAAACGGCAGCCTTGGGTAGAAAACGCCTGTTGATCGTTTCCAGCCTGTCATTTGGATTGTCCGATAGCAAGAATTTGCAAAGTCTGCTTTCTGTGCATAGCCGCCGTCGATTGATCGCGCAGCATCGGTCACTATGGGCTCTTCTGAGACATCTGAGCGGTTCAGTCAGATGTCCGCAAAGTCGAAGGTTTTTCGATGCGGGCCGCGGCGCATCGTTGGCGTTCGTGTGTAACCCGGCCCGCGTTGAATAACCTGACAAGGAGGAAGCCGCGGGAGGCTGGGCGGCGTCTA
>NZ_JBXWSL010000075.1:0-11332 GCF_059613425.1 Ruegeria sp. BHSA123
ATTCCGCACGCGACCTTATTCGAAAATGCCGGAACCCGGTGCCAAACCGAACGCGATTTTCGTGACAGCTATGGACAGTGACCCTTTGGCGGCTGATGCCGCCACGATCATTGCCGAGGCACCCGAAGCCTTTGCCGCTGGAATGGCAGCGGTCAGCAAGCTGGCCGAAGGCAAGACCTATCTTTGCCAGAAACAAGGCGACACGATCCCCGGCGCGGATGTTGCTGGTGTCGAGGCCGCAGCGTTTTCCGGTCCACATCCATCGGGCCTGGCAGGAACCCATATTCACTTCCTCGAACCGATTGCAGGGGAAAAGCAGGTCTGGACCATCGGTTATCAAGACGTCATCGCGATTGGTCGCTTAATGCAGACCGGGCATCTGGACCCGAGTGTTGTGATCGCCTTGACCGGACCCGGTGCGCGTCAGCCGCGCTTGATCCGCACCGTGATGGGCGCCTCCACGGACGACTTGACACGGGATGAGGTAAATGTGGACGGAACGCCCCGCATTATCTCGGGTTCGATCCTGTCGGGTAAACATGCCGACGGACCAACCGCATATCTGGGGAGGTTTGCCCGTCAAATCTGTATCATCCGAGAGGATCACGATCAGATTCCGATGGGCTGGATCCGACCAATGCCTTCCAAGTATTCCGTCCAGCCTGTATTGGGCTCGTCCTTTTCCAGGAAACTTTATGCTTTTACGTCCAACCTGAACGGTGGCCGCCGTGCAATGGTGCCAACAGGCGTGTTCGAAGAGTTGATGCCGCAGGATTACCTGCCCACACAATTGCTTCGGGCCTTGCTGGTGATGGATACGGATACGGCTCAGGCACTGGGTGCGCTTGAACTGGACGAAGAGGATCTGGGCCTTGTGGGCTTTGCCTGTCCGGCGAAATACGAATACGGGCTGGCACTGCGCGACTGCCTGAACAAGATTGAAAAGGAGGGCTGATCCGAATGGGATTGCGTAACTTCTTTGACCGGATCGAGCCGAACTTTACCAAGGGCGGCAAGTACGAGAAGCTTTTTCCGATCTACGAGATGGTGGAAAGCTTCATCTACACTCCGAAAACCGTAACCACCGTTGCTCCTCATGCGCGGTCTTATGTAGATATGAAGCGGATCATGACATATGTCGTGATTGCCACTATTCCTTGCATCCTGTGGGGAATGTGGAACACCGGTTATCAGGCAAATTCGGCCATTGCCGCGCTTGGCCCAGAGTCGGCAACCGGCTGGCGAATTGCAATTCTTCAGGTTTTTGGCATTTCGCTTAGTCCGGACAGCATCTTTGCCAATGTCATGCACGGGCTCATGTACTTCCTGCCGATCTATGTCGTCACGTTGGTGGCAGGCGGTATTTTCGAGGTCATTTTCGCAACGGTCCGCGGGCATGAGGTGAATGAAGGCTTTCTTGTCACTTCGATGCTTTACGCCCTGATCATGCCAGCAACTACGCCTCTGTGGCAGGTTGCCCTGGGAATTATTTTTGGTGTCGTGATCGGCAAAGAGGTTTTCGGCGGCACTGGTAAGAACTTCCTCAACCCTGCCTTGGTGGGGCGGGCGTTTTTGTATTTTGCCTATCCCGCGCAGATGTCGGGCGATGCCGTGTGGACCCCGGTCGACGGGTTTTCCGGTGCGACGGCTCTGGCTGTGTCGGCTGCCGAAGGCTATCAGGCGCTGGCCGCTGACGGTATCACCTGGTGGAGCGCGTTTTATGGCACCATCCAAGGCAGTATAGGGGAAACCTCGACGCTGGCCTGCATCATCGGTCTAGCCTTCCTGCTGATCACCAAGATCGCCAACTATCGGCTGATTGTGGGATGTCTGGCAGGCACAATTGCGTTCACCTGGCTGCTGAACCTGATCGGGTCCGAGACGAACCCGATGTTCGCTATGCCCTGGTACTGGCATGTCGTATTGGGTGGTTACGCCTTTGGTCTGGCTTTCATGGTGACCGAGCCGGTCTCGGCCAGCCACACCAATGCCGGTCGCTATGTCTATGGCGCCCTGATTGGTGTCATGGTTGTGTTAATACGTGTGATCAACCCAGCCTTTCCCGAAGGTATGATGCTGGCCATACTGTTCGGCAACGTCTTTGCACCGCTGATCGATTATTTTGTCGTTCAGGCCAACATCAAACGGAGGGCGCGTCGCCATGTCTGATACGCAATCCCCTGAACGCAAGGGCGCGATTGCCCGGTTTCTGGCGGCCTCACCAGATTCAGTTGGCAAAACGATCTTTATTGCTGTTGCGGTCTGTCTCGTTGCCTCGATGATCGTGTCGGCCGCCGCGGTCAGCCTGCGCCCGGTGCAGGAGGCCAACAAGCTGAAGGACAAGCAGGTCAATATCCTGCAGGTGGCGGGGGTGTATGAACCCGGCGTCAATGTCACCGAAGCATTTGCCGCATTCGAGCCGCATGTGCTGGACCTGGCAACGGGCGATTTTGTGGACGATCAGTTCGAGCCGGCCACCTTTGACGATTTGGCCGCTGCCGGCGATCCGGACCTGAGCGTCGCGCTTGACGACGATCCCGCAGGCATTGGTCGCAAGGCAAAGTATCGGGTCATCTATCTGCTGCGCGACGACAGCGGAGCGTTGGACAAGGTGATCCTGCCGCTGCATGGCTATGGGTTGTGGTCTACGCTCTACGGCTTCATCGCGCTGGAAAAGAACGGCAACGACATTTTCGGCCTGCAATTCTATCAGCATGGTGAGACACCGGGTTTGGGTGCTGAGGTGGACAACCCGCGCTGGAAGACGTTGTGGAACGGCAAGAAGCTGCGCGACGACGCGGGAGTGTTGCAGATCACCGTCGCCAAGTCGCAGCCTGCGGCCGGGCCCGACTATTACATCGACGCCCTGGCAGGTGCGACCCTGACCACTGTCGGTGTCGACAACCTGGTGAGATTCTGGATGGGCGATGCGGGTTACGCGCCGTTCCTGGCCAAACTGCAAGCAGGAGAGATCTGATGTCGCAGACCAAGAAAGAGCTGTTGGTCGACCCCCTTGTCGACAACAACCCGATCACCCTGCAGGTGCTGGGCATCTGTTCAGCTTTGGCGGTGACTTCGTCGTTGCAGGTGGCCTTTGTCATGGCGCTGGCGGTGACCTTTGTGACTGCGTTTTCGTCGATGTTCATTTCGATTTTGCGCAATCAGATTCCCGGTTCGATCCGAATCATCGTGCAGATGGTGATCATCGCCTCGCTAGTGATTTTGGTGGATCAGATCCTCAAAGCTTATGCCTTTCAGATTTCCAAGACCCTGTCGGTGTTTGTCGGCCTGATTATCACCAACTGTATCGTTATGGGCCGAGCCGAGGCATTCGCCATGAAAAACCCGCCGGTAGCGTCGTTCATCGACGGTTTTGGCAACGGCATGGGCTATGGCCTGATCCTGATGCTGGTGGGCATTATCCGGGAGTTGTTTGGATCGGGCAGCCTGTTTGGCGTGACAATCCTGCAAACGGTCAATAATGGCGGTTGGTACGTACCCAACGGCCTGTTGCTGCTGCCACCTTCGGCGTTTTTCGTGATCGGCCTGCTGATCTGGGCTTTCCGCACGTGGAAGCCGAACCAGGTCGAAGAACGTGAATACAAAATCCAGCAGGTAGAGGCGCACTGATGGAAGGGCTTATCTCTCTGGCCGTGAAGGCCGTCTTTATCGAAAACCTTGCGCTCAGCTTTTTCCTTGGCATGTGTACCTTCATCGCCGTGTCGAAAAAGATTTCGACTGCCATCGGCCTGGGAATATCGGTCATGGTGGTGCAGGCCATCACCGTGCCCGCCAACAACCTGTTGCTGTCCTTCCTGCTGAAACCGGGCGCATTGGCATGGGCCGGGTTCCCGGATGTGGATCTGACCTTTCTCGGGCTGATTTCCTATATCGGCGTGATCGCAGCGATGGTTCAGATCCTCGAAATGATTCTCGATAAGTATTTCCCGCCGCTCTACAACGCGCTGGGGATCTTCCTGCCTTTGATCACTGTGAACTGTGCCATTCTAGGTGGTTCGCTGTTCATGGTCGAACGGGATTATAACTTTGCCGAGGCGACCACCTATGGCATCTCATCCGGCTTCGGTTGGGCGTTGGCGATCACCGCGATGGCGGGCGTGCGCGAAAAGCTCAAATACTCGGATGTGCCGGACGGGCTTCAGGGGCTGGGCATCACCTTTATCACCGCCGGGCTGATGGCGATGGCCTTTATGTCCTTCTCAGGCGTGAAACTGTAAGGGGGGCGAGAGAATGGAAACCTTTTCGCTCGGCGTTGTCCTGTTCACCCTGATTGTTCTGGCGCTGGTGGCCATCATTATGGCTGCTCGGTCAAAGTTGGTGTCAACCGGCAACGTCAACATCACCATCAACGGTGAAAAGACTATCTCGGTTCCGGCGGGTGGCAAACTGCTGCAAACATTGGCGGCCGAAAAACTGTTTGTTCCGTCAGCCTGCGGTGGTGGTGGTACCTGTGCCCAGTGCCGCGTGAAAGTGCATTCGGGTGGCGGTTCGATCCTGCCGACCGAAGAAAGTCACATTACAAAGCGCGAAGCCTCCTGTGGCGACCGTCTGTCCTGTCAGGTGGCGGTCAAGCAGGACATGGAAATCGAAGTTCCAGAAGAGGTCTTCGGCGTCAAGAAATGGGAATGCACCGTTCGCTCGAACGACAACGTTGCGACCTTTATCAAGGCCCTTACTCTGGACCTGCCCGAAGGAGAGGACGTGAAATTCCGTGCCGGGGGCTACATCCAGATCGAAGCGCCCGCTCATCAGTTGAAATACACCGATTTCGACGTGCAGGAAGAATACCGCGAGGATTGGGATCGCTTCAATCTGTGGCAATATGAGTCGGTTGTGACACAACCGATCGAACGCGCCTATTCGATGGCCAACTATCCGGATGAAAAGGGCATGATCATGCTTAACGTCCGGGTAGCTTCACCGCCTCCGGGCTCAGAAGGAATTCCGCCGGGCCAGATGTCGTCCTACATCTTCAACCTGAAGCCGGGCGATAAAGTTACTATTTCGGGTCCATTTGGCGAGTTTTTCGCGCGTGAAACCAAGAAGGAAATGGTCTTCATCGGTGGTGGCGCCGGCATGGCACCGATGCGCAGCCACATCTTTGACCAGCTCAAACGCCTTGAGAACCGCGACCGCAAGATCAGTTTTTGGTACGGCGCACGATCCAAGAAAGAGATGTTCTTTGTCGAGGACTTCGATCAGCTGGCGGAAGAGTTCGACAATTTCGAATGGCACGTCGCTCTGTCAGACGCCCAGCCCGAGGATGAATGGAAAGGCTATACCGGCTTCATCCACAACGTTCTGTTCGAAGAATACCTCAAGAACCACCCGGCACCTGAGGATTGCGAATACTACATGTGTGGACCGCCAATCATGAACCAGTCGGTTATCAACATGCTGCTGGATCTGGGCGTGGATCGAGAAGATATCATGCTCGACGATTTTGGCGGGTAAATAATGAAACCGGCGCTGAGTGCGCCGGTTTTTTCATTACGGCACCAGGTCGACCTATTTTCCGTAATAGTCCCGATACCAGGCGACGAATTGGGCAATGCCGTCCTTCAAGTCGGTCTGCGGGCGATAATTCGTCAGCTGCTGCAACAGCCGATTGTCAGCCCAGGTGGCATGAACATCGCCCATCTGCATTGGCATGAAGTTTTTGACCGCTTTCTGGCCAACAGCCTCTTCGATGGCTTCTATGAAATCCATCAGACGCACCTTGTCTCCGTTGCCAATGTTGACGATGCGGTACGGTGCAACTGGCGACAAGCTGTCACCGTCTTCGATATCCGCGCGGCTGATCGGGCGAACCGGTGGAACATCGATCAGCAACCTGATCCCGCGCACAAGGTCTTCTACATGCGTGAAGTCGCGATACATATCGCCATGATTGTAGATGTCTATTGGTCTGCCATCCAGTATCGCAGCGACGAACTTGAAATAGGCCAGATCGGGGCGCCCCCAAGTGCCGTAAACGGTGAAAAACCGAAACATCGTGGTCGGCAAATCCCACAGATGGGCATAGGAATGCCCCATCGCCTCATTCGCCTTTTTGGTGGCGGAATAGATCGTCAGTTGGGTGTCGGCTTTTTCTGTTTCGATGAACGGCATGTCTTCGTTTGCACCGTAGATCGATGAGGTCGACGCCATCAAAAGATGTTCCACCTTATGCTGACGCGCAATTTCCATCACATTGAACGTGCCCACAACGTTCGACTCGATATAGCTGCGGGGATATTCAAGGCTGTGCCGCACGCCAGCCTGCGCGGCCAGATGTACGATGACATCGGGCTGAAACTCCTCAGCGACCTGCACAAGCCGATCAAAGTTTTCCAAACGGTCTTCAGTTGCCGTAAATCCTGAGGTTTGAAGCAGTATCTGATGTCGACGCTGTTTCAGGGTCACATCATAATAGTCGGTCATCCCGTCGTAGCCGTGTACCTGAAACCCTTCTGCCAAAAGCAACTTGGCCAGATGGAATCCGATGAACCCGGCAGAACCTGTAATCAATACTCGTTTCATAAAACCCTCAGAACTCACTGCAAATTCATCGCTGGCTGGAAGGCTGATCCTATCATCAGATCAACTGCTTGCGAACATCCTGCGGGCATATCGGACAATCTAAGGCTCGTGGTCAACACTTTGCCTATTCAAACAGTTGTTGATTGCGACCACCGAGCGGGGCGGGTAGGGATCAAATGCCATGATGAAAGACTGGATCAGACGGCGGTTCCAATCCGCGGCGAGGGAAAGCTCCAATGCGATGCCATGCGACGTGGCACCAGCAGAAAAAGTGACAGCTGTCGGCGATATTCACGGTCGTCTTGATCTGCTTCAGGCGGTTTTGCCACGACTCGACGATCAAAGCCCGCTGGTTTTTCTGGGCGATTACATCGACCGGGGGGCATACAGCGCGCAGGTACTGCGGCATTTGCATCACCTGAGTGAAGCGTCAGACGGGCGGGTGCAATGCCTGCTTGGCAATCACGAAGAGATGCTGCTGCAATTTGCAAACGACCCGGAACGATACGCCAGGCTTTGGTTTCATAACGGAGGAGCGGAAACTTTGGCATCTTTCGGTCTCGAATGTCCCGACGAGTTGGACGGTGGCAAGCATCTGCCTGAACTGGCAGAGCGTCTGCGGCATAAGATGGGCGACAGCTTGCTGGACTGGCTTGCAAATCTGCCGCTGACCTGGACCAGCGGCAACGTCACCTTTGTCCACGCGGCGCTTGATCCGCGGCAATCCATTCAATCCCAGGATCGCCAAATCTGTCTATGGGGTCATCCGATGTTTCCACGGCTTGCACGCAGCGACGCGCAATGGGTTGTACACGGTCATACAATTGTAAACCAACCCCGGGTTAAAAACCGGGTTGTGTCGATTGATACCGGTGCCTTTGCCTCGGGCAGATTAACTGCCGTTGAAATAGACGGCGGTAGCATCGGGTTTCTTTCAACCGGTTGAAACTAGCCTACGATCATCTGCTTCATGCGAAGCGCTTCATACTCCAATTCCCTCAGGCGGAAATGCACTACGTCACCGATAGTGATGACACCGCACAAATTGCCATCACGCAGAACCGGCATATGGCGGAAACGTCCCTCGGTCATAGTCTTCAGCACGTCATTCAGCGTATCCTCGGGCATGCAGGCTTTTACATCCCTGGTCATCAGGTCTTCGACCGACTGTGGCAGGGTCTGTCCCGGCGTATCGGCCATGCGCCTCACGATGTCGCGTTCCGACAAAATTCCTTTCAATGCCCCGTTCTGA
The DNA here is from genome assembly GCF_059613425.1 of Ruegeria sp. BHSA123. Lineage (NCBI taxonomy): Bacteria > Pseudomonadati > Pseudomonadota > Alphaproteobacteria > Rhodobacterales > Roseobacteraceae > Ruegeria > Ruegeria sp. BHSA123. The sequence goes on from NZ_JBXWSL010000075.1 coordinate 7,796, forward strand.
TCGGTCACCAGAACAGCACCAATTCGCTTGTCCTTGAGCGTGTTCACCACCGAATGGATGGTATCATTAGGTCGCACCGAGAACACCGCATCCCCTTTACCCTCAAGCAGTTTGGCCACGGTCGTCTGCGAATGCGACAGGTTTGATTCCGCTGATTGGCTGTAGGTTGTCTTGTCAGCCTTGTCACCGCGCGACGGCGACTGATAAGAAGTTGGGGCCATGAGCAATCTCCTTATGGTTCTTGCAAAGTCTTTCCCTTTCACTTTAGCGCAGCTAAACGACCTGTATAGGGTGCAATTGCACGAGTTGGCCAAACGCAGGTCAGCAGAGGGAGCTTAAGCCTTTGAATGAACTCTATCTTACGCCCCCGGTTGCCGCGCTGATCTTCTTTGCGGCTGTTGTGTGCGGTCACAACTTTCGTATGGCGTGGAAGCAACAGAAGCCCGGGTGGCGGAAACGCGCGTGGTTGTTCGGAATTCCGGCTGGAACTGGTCTTCTGCTGTTGGGTTTCCTTCCATTGAAACTGTAATGCCAATTTGACTCTGGCGGGGACCGCTGTCATATGCCGGGCAAAGAATGTCCCGGAGAACGCCCAATGCGTCTTTTGCCCGTACTGGCCTTTTTCACCCTTCTTTCAGGCTGTCTTTTTGACAAGGAACCCGAAGAAGTTCGTCTGTCCGGCGAGACAATGGGCACGACCTACAATATCACCGCAATTGGCGAGGACCTTGACAAAGACGCACTGGCCGCGGCCGTCAGTGATAAGTTGGCAGCAGTGAATGCCAAGATGTCCAACTGGGATCCGAACTCGGAAGTTTCTGTTTTTTCCGCATCGACCAGCACAGATCCGATGCCTGTGTCCAACGAACTCGCGCTGGTTCTTTCGGCAGCGAACGAAGTGCACTCGAAATCCGGTGGCATTTTCGACGTAACCCTCGGCCCTCTGATCGAACTTTGGGGTTTTGGCCCACGCAAGCCCGAAGACCCGGTGCCATCAGATGCGGATATCAACGCCGCGCTGAATGGTGTAGGTCAAGAACGCCTGCTAGCGCTCGATACCGATGCTGGTACGCTTGCCAAGTCAAACGCCAGTGTGGGCATTAACCTGTCCGCGATTGCAAAAGGCTATGGAATTGACGCTGTTGCAGAAACCTTGCAGGCCGCTGGCATCGAAAACTATCTGGTTGAAATTGGCGGCGATCTTGTGGCCAAAGGTAAGAATGACAAGGGCGAAGCGTGGCTCATTGGTATCGAGAAACCTGAAACGGGTTCGCAAACCATCCAGTTGATCATTTCTTTGAATGACAGGGGCATGGCCAGTTCGGGCGATTACAGGAATTTCTTTGAAAAAGATGGTGTGCGATATTCGCATATCATCGATCCGACAACAGGCCGTCCGATCACGCACCGCACCACTTCGGTCACCGTGCTGGCCGAAAACGCGATGATGGCCGATGCCTGGGCAACAGCCATGCTGGCCTTGGGGCAGGAAAAAGGGCTAGCTCTGGCAGAGGAGCATAAACTTGCAGTGTATTTCATCTCGCGGGATGTGACAGGCGGCGAAGATGCCTATATCACTGCCCATAGCACAGCGTTCAAAGACGCGCTGGGATCGAACTGACTGTTGGAGCTGAGATGAGTACCTTTATTCTGGCCTTCATTCTTCTCGCTCTCGTCATGGTGGGCATGTCATTGGGTGTCATGCTGATGGGCAAGACCATCAAAGGCAGCTGCGGTGGTCTAAACGCGATCTCGGGCGCGGATAAATGCGTTGTTTGCCAAAAAGACATCGACCCCGACAGCCCACTGCGCGACAAGCTGCAATGCAAACGTGCCAAGAAGATGCTGGAGCAAATGGACCGCCAGGCCTGACGCAGGTTTTGCTTCGCTCAGCGGATAGAAATGGCTAACTAGGTCCTCGTGACTTGTGGGGAAGGGCGTCAACTTGGCCAAGGCAAGAAACATCCTGTTCATCATGTTCGACCAGCTGCGATGGGATTATCTGAGCTGTTACGGCCATCCGCATCTGCATACCCCAAATATCGATCGTCTGGCAGCCAAAGGCGTGCGCTTCAACCGCGCCTATATCCAATCTCCGATCTGCGGCAGCTCCCGCATGTCCACTTATACCGGGCGCTATGTGCATTCTCACGGGGCGTCGTGGAACGGAATTCCGTTGAAAGTCGGTGAGATTACAATGGGCGATCACCTGCGTAAGGCGGGGATGGATTGCTGGCTGGTTGGCAAAACTCATATGCGTGCAGATGCCGAAGGGATGGCGAGGTTGGGCTTGGAGCCTGACAGCCTGATCGGGGCCCGCGTCGCCGAATGTGGGTTCGACGTGTACGAACGGGATGACGGTATGCTGCCCGAAGGTCCGGATGGGTATTATGACCCGGAAGGGGCAAAGGAATACAACAAATTCCTAAAAGCCAAAGGGTATGAGAGCGACAATCCCTGGCATGACTTTGCCAATTCCGGGCTGGATGCGAATGGCAACGTTCTGTCAGGCTGGTTTCTGAAGAATTCACCCGAAGCCGCTAATATTGCAGAGGAAGACAGCGAAACGCCCTATCTGACCGGTCGCGCGATAGAGTTCATGGAAACGCATGATGGCCCGTGGTGCTGTCATCTGAGTTTTATCAAGCCGCATTGGCCGTACATCGTACCGGACCCATACGCCTCGATGTATGGACCGGAACATGTGCTGCCTGTGGTGCGATCCGAGGCGGAACGTCAGAATGCGCATCCCGTGCTTAAAGCCTTCATGGACACAAAGATCGGCCAGACCTTTTCGCGGCAGGACGTACGTGAGGCGGTTATCCCAGCCTATATGGGGCTGATCAAGCAAGCAGATGACCAGATGGGCCGCCTGTTGGACTGGATGGAGAGAACCGGGCGGATGGAAAACACGATGATCGTGTTGACATCAGACCATGGTGATTTTCTGGGCGATCACTGGATGGGGGAAAAGACCTTCTTCCACAACGCCTCCACCAGGGTGCCGTTGATCATCTATGACCCGTCGCCCGAGGCGGACGCGACACGCGGTACCTTCAGCGATGCGCTTGTGGAATCCATCGACCTTGCACCGACCTTTGTCGATGCGGCTGGCGGGGAAGTGGCGACGCATATTCTGGAAGGTCACTCCCTGTTGCCTAATCTCTATGGGGAGAGGGACGCATTGCCACGCGATGTGGTGATCTGCGAATATGACTACTCGGCTTCACCAATCGCAAATGTTTTGGACGTGTCGGTCCGCGATGCGGTGATGTTCATGGCCGCAAGCAAGAAATGGAAACTGATCCATTGTGAAGGTGGGTACCGGCCAATCCTGTTCGATCTGGAAAACGACCCTGATGAGTTGAACGATCTGGGTGACAGCGCGGAACATGCCGGTGTAATCGCTGAAATGTACGAGCACCTGTTCGCCTGGACGCGGCGGGCGTCACAGCGCACAACCCGGTCCGAGCAGCAATTGATTGAAATGCGAACCAAAAGTCGGGGCAGGGGTGTTGTTCTGGGCGTTTATGATGA
>NZ_JBXWSL010000076.1:0-11220 GCF_059613425.1 Ruegeria sp. BHSA123
GTCAGCAGGCAGGACCGGCGCGTCGCCAACCGGCGGCGGTGTCGGGCTGTCCTGCCAGTTCCAGAAGCGGCGGTGGTCGATCATCTCGCAGGAATTGCAGCGGCCCAGAACGGCCTCGCCCAGCAATCCCCTGGTCGGCAGTGAAATCGTGCGGCGCGGTGGCCGGAAATCCTCGCGGTGGAAGGCCAGCAGACTGTCCTGAATATCACCGGTCCGCATCTCCATCCGGTCGGCCAGATCGGGCGGGATCGAGAAGGGCATGATCATGGCATTGCCATAGAACCCCAACACCTTGTTCTGGACGGTGCTGAGCAGCGATATCTCGCTTGAGGCATCGTCCAGCCCGCCTTCCGGTACCCCGATGGTGAAGCGTTCCAGCAGGATCGCACGTTCTTCGTCCGTCATGCTGGCCCAGATCACGCGGGAATAGCGAACGGTGTTGGCCACAACATGCTGGTACATCTCTTCGATGCGGCGCAGATCCCGGCGTGAAAGAACGTCCGGCACCTCCTGCACGGAAAAGGGCAGGGTGGCAGGCAGCGCCTGGAACGTATTGTCATCAACAACGGTCTGGGCGTTTTCATTCATACGCGCCTCGAACTCACTGACCATGGGCGGACCCACCAGATCGTCAAAGTCCGAGCCCGAGATGGTAGTGCGAAGGCTGCGGTTGATATTGCGGGTGGCCCGGTCCAGATCGTCAGCATCTTCCAGATTGGCCAGATGTTCCCAGATGTTGAAAATGTTGATGGGATCCGGACCAGTGTAGAACGAATAGGCAAACGAGCCCGTCCGCCTGCGCAGCTCGACACGGGCGATATCCGACCGCTCGACCGAACGGGGCAAAGCCACAGACCCGGTATAGGTCCGGCGCTTGGTCGGGTCACGCCGCGCATCAGCCAGCCGGACAAGCAGGTTCTCGCGGGTTTCCGCTGGCAGGTCATGCAGGTTGTCGATGTCTATCGGCGATCCGGTCAGCGGCACAGGTCCGACCCGGTCGCCATCCTGCGTGAAGATTACGGCTGAAATGTCATCATTGGGCATGAACGTGCCCTGCGCCTCGAAACTGACGATGTCCTGTGCGACACCGGGCGCGTTCTGCGGTGTTGCGTCCTTGTCCGCATAAAACTCTTCCAGAAGCTTCAGGGCGCTGCGGAATCTGCGGCGGTTTCGGAACACGCGCCGGAACACTTCTGCATGGCGCAGGATGACCTTGTACCGGCTCAGCAATCCGGACCGGGTGACATTGCCCGGCAACTGGTCACCTTGCCCCAGACGGCGGAAGCGGATGAGTTGCATCGGCACAAAGACCACCAACTGCACGCCCTCGATACGCGTTTCCAAGGAAAAGTCGCGCAGGACTTCGAACCATTGCATGGTCATTGCGTGGCAATGATTGCGGTTGGCCACGAATTTCGTTGTGGCCGTTCGCCGATCCGTCGCAGTTGCAGTGCGCACACTGGTCCGTGCCGAGTTGCGCTTGACCGAAGCCGCCCGTTCAAGCGCGGCAGAGAATGTCTCATGCGTGTCGGACAGAAAATCGCGCGATGTGTTCTGCGTGTTGGACGAATTGCCGGAAGAATTCGAACTGGACCGTGCGCCGCTGAAGCCCACGCCGCCGACTATGGCCCCGATGCCTCCGAACAGGCCGCCACCAACGCCACCTGCGCCCCCGAAGCTCTTTGAAAAAGCGCGCGTCGAAAACGAGGATGTACCCTGAATCACCTCATCCAGCGCAGTTTCAAACGCACTGTCAAAGGACGTGTCGCGGGCTTCTTCGAATTCCTGTTGCTCTTCAAAGGTCAGGCTCTCTCGTTCACGTACGCTCAATGTTTCGCGCTGTTCCGACACGACAATCCGCTGCTCTTCTCCGGGGGCAAGCGGCAGGGAATAGACCAACCGACCCAAAGACATGCCAGCGTGAACAGCAGTCGACCGCATCTTGGCAATATAGCCAAGCGCAAGGCTCGACGCTTTGGGCACATCCTGCGGCCGTTCCTCAAGATCTTCAAAGAAGTCTTCGATATCAATGGGTTCGTCAATCGGAATCCGGTCTCGAAAATCCCAATCACCCCCGTCATTGTTAAACGCCGCCAGAAGCGCTTCGGCTGACAGATTGGCCTGAGCAAAGGCTGTGCCCGGGATAGTCGTCACAAAGCGGCCCCCACCTATGGGGCGCGTTCGAACGATATTCTTGGGCCCGACGAGGGGATCAATCAGCCGGTACAGAACCGAATAGCGCCGCCGTGAAACCGTGCCGCCTTCGGTTCGGTACTCCGACGCGCAATCGCCCTCGCCCAGCACGATAGGGGCCTGTGTACCGGTGAAATCTGATATGTTTTCTTCGGCATCCTCGGGATCCACCGGCAAGATATCGGCCAGCTCACCGACGATCGAACGCTGCAAAGGCAGGACAGTGCGATCCAGCACCACAAGACCCATTTCGCCGTCCAGCGCGTCAACGCGTGGCACGGCTTCTGTCAGGGTGGTGTTCTGACCCCTGATCCGTAACCGCAGGCCGGTCTGCGGCAGGCGGAGATTAGGCAGATCAACCGAAAAAAGACCACGCGCGTCCGTGACGGCGGCTTTGACAGCCCACGAAAAATCTGCGTTGTCGATCCCTTCATTGGCGGTAAAGGTGGGGCGCAGGACCTCGACGATCACGCGTTCGGCAGGGGTCCCGTCAGGGTTGATCAGTTCCCCCCGCAATTTCGGGGCGAGGGTGGGAACGACCGCCCCCAGAAAGCCTCCGGCCAGATCTTCGCGAATGGTTGCAAGCTGACGAAAAACCGCACCAGTCGACTGGACGCGCCGGTCGACCAGATCGTTGATCACTTCTGAGGACAGCTCAATTCCGACGCCACGGCGCAATGCTTTGAGCTTTTCCGCCTCAACCCGCTTCTGATCCTCAACGCTGTGCGCACCAGCCGCGACAGTGCCGGAAATTTCCGCTGATATCGATGGGCTTGGCCGAAGATTAGGTAAGGACAGTGTTATGCGCGGGGGCTCACTGTTGGAGTCGGACATGAACGTCACCTCTCGAGAAAGAGCTGAAAAAACGAGATGTCAGAAAAATAAGTCAAATCATTAAAGGTGACCCAAGGTAACATGGTTGGGGGATTCGCGGAAGCAACGCAGGGTTGTACCCGCTGCAACGCGCGGCAAAGCGCTCAGGACAAGCGTAGTGTCTCTTGCCGCTGACGGTATCCAGAATTGGTCAGGGCCAGAGGAAAAACCTGTCGGGAAACACCGGCAGCCAGATCGCCTTTGGTCTAGTTTCGCGACTGCTGAGACGAATAGAAATACGCAATGGCCTGCGTGCGGTTTTTGACACTCAGCTTTTCGTAGATGTTGGACAGGTGGAACTTGACCGTGTTGGTCGAAATCTGAAGTTCCTTTGACAAATCCCGGTTCGACATTCCCTGCGCCAGCGCCTCCAGAATTGCGCGTTCTTTACGGGATAGGCTCTGGATCGGGTCCTGTTGCATTTTCCGGATATCTACGAACGGGAACACCATCTTACCCGCCGCGACTTTGGCGCAGGTTTCCAGCAGGCCCTCAACCTCGCCCGTGCGGGCGGCAAATCCAGCCGCACCCGCCTGCATCGCCAATCGCGGGACATCGCCGCCAGTGTCGCCATAAACGACAAAGCGCGGGGCGTTGGGCTGATCGCGCAGAACTTCGATCAGTTTGGCAGCGCCTAAAACCGGAAGCGTCCAGTCGACGACACCGACCTGAACGGGAACCCGCATCACCGTTCCCAGAAACCCTTCGGCCGTTGCTGACGTGGCCATCAGCGAGAATCGGGGGTCCCGCTCGAATATCTCGGACATGGCCGACAGAACCAGCGGGTTGCCGTCCGCCAGCATGATGTCGATGGGTTTGCTCGGTGTCTCAACCATATGATTTTGCCCCGAATTCGGAAAAACCTACCCATAAGAATAGGTAGATTCTTTGTATACCTTCGTATTTTTACCAAAACGGGTAGGTATTGCCCCATCCTATTGGCCATCCAAAAGCAGTAGTAAGTTACGTTGCGTCATAAGGCAAGCTCGCGTTTCCTGCTCGGTAACTTGACACGACGGGCCGCAATGCCCGGCCAACAGCCGAGGATGCCAGACCATGACTTTTCAGATTTTCCCTCCGCTCGAAATCCCCCAAACCCTCGCTGCGGGGCCGGGGCCGGGTAACACGGATGCCCGCGTCCTCAAGGCCTTTGCCAATGCAGGCGTTGCCGATCACATGCAGGGGGACGTCCTTAGGGGGATGGTCGAATGCAAGCACATGCTGCGGAAAATCTGGGGCACCCAAAACGCCTATACCTTTGCTGTTGCCGGCACCGGTTGGAGCGCCCTGGACACCATGTTTTCGGCTGTCATGCCTGGCGACAAGGTCGTAGCTTTTGCCAACGGCACATTCTCGGGGATCGACGCGCTGACCCTGCGGTTCAAAGCGGCGACGCCCGAAGAACATGCAGCCAACCCGATGTCGCCTCAGGCCGCCAGCGTCACCGTGATCGAGGTTCCGCACGGCCAGCCGGTCACCGGTGATCTGGTCGAGGCGACTCTCGCGCAGCACAAACCGAAATGGGCTTTCATGGCGCATTGGGAAACCGGATCTGGCCGCATCAATGACCTGCGCGGATTTTCCGACGCGTGCGAACGTCATGGCGCGATGGGTCTGATCGATGCGGTGTCGTCTCTGGGCGTCGATGACTTCTCGATAGACGATTTTCCGGGCATCGCCGGATGGGCGTCCTGCCCGCAGAAAGGTCTATGCTGCCTGCCGCTGACCTATGCCCCTGTCAGCTTTACCGACGCCTATATCGCATCACTCAGAACCACCGGTGCCTATACCTATGTGCACAATCCCATCTTTGAGGCCCGCCATTGGGGCATTGTTGATGGGCAGGATGTTGAAAAGGGCACCTATCACCGCACCCATTCGGGCTACGCCGTTGCGGCCTTCCATGAATCCCTGCGCCTGACCCTTCAGGAAAGTCTGGCCAATCGGTCCGCGTCGTACAAGACGCACGAGAAGGTTCTGCGCGACGCTGTTACCGAAATGGGCTGCGAGGTCACCTCCGACATGCCCAGCCTGATTGTGCTGAACCTGCCCCCGGAACTGGCTGGCCGCGAGATGGAGCTGGTCCAGAACTGCCGTGCGCGCGGGTTTGGCATCTGGCCGACCCTCAGCGAACCCGTGCAGGTGCGCATCGGCATCCTCAACCAATTGAACCGCGAGGCCGTCAGCCGGATTGTGCGTCTGTTCGCCGAAGCCATCCGAGAACTGGGCGGAACGGTCAATCAAGACGCAATCGAAGACCTGCTGGAAAGCCGTTACGGCACCTCAATCGCTGCATAAACAGGAGCGGATCAGATGGATATTCACGAATATCAGGCAAAGGAAATTCTTTCGAATTTCGGTGTCGCCATACCATCCGGCGCACTGGCCTACAGTCCGGAGCAAGCGGCCTATCGGGCGCGTGAGCTGGGCGGTGACAAATGGATCGTCAAGGCGCAGGTCCATGCAGGCGGTCGCGGCAAGGCCGGAGGGGTCAAGCTGTGCAACACCGAGAACGAAATCTATCAGGCCTGCGATGATCTGTTTGGTCGCAAGCTGGTCACGCATCAGACCGGCCCCGAAGGCAAAGGCATCTATCGCGTCTATGTCGAAGCCGCGGTGCCGATTGACCGCGAGATTTATTTGGGTTTAGTCCTCGATCGGTCAAGCCAAAGGGTGATGATCGTGGCCTCGTCCGAGGGCGGGATGGAGATCGAGGATATCTCGGCTGACCGCCCGGAAAGTATCGTCCGCTCCATCGTGGAACCGGCGGTTGGGCTTCAGGAATTTCAGGCGCGCGAGATCGCATTCAACCTAGGGCTTGAGCCCAGGCTGATCCAGCAAATGGTGCGTACGCTACAGGGCTGCTATGCCGCTTTTAGCGAGCTTGACGCGACAATGGTCGAGATCAATCCGTTGGTCATCACGGGTGACGACCGGGTACTGGCGCTTGATGCCAAGATGAGCTTTGACGACAACGCCCTGTTCCGCCATCCACAAATCTCTGAACTGCGTGACAAAAGCCAGGAAGACCCGCGCGAAAGCCGCGCGGCCGACCGCGGACTGTCTTATGTCGGGCTGGACGGAAATATCGGCTGCATCGTCAACGGTGCCGGTCTGGCGATGGCCACGATGGACACGATCAAGCTGGCCGGTGGCGAGCCTGCAAACTTCCTCGACATCGGGGGCGGGGCTTCGCCCGAACGTGTGGCCAAGGCATTTCGTCTGGTCCTGTCGGACGACAATGTTCAGGCCATTCTGGTCAACATCTTCGCCGGTATCAACCGCTGCGACTGGGTGGCCGAAGGCGTCGTTCAGGCCCTGCGGGAACTTGACCTCGACCTGCCCGTCGTCGTGCGGCTGGCTGGGACAAATGTCGAAGAGGGCCAGAAGATTCTGGCCAAATCCGGCCTGCCGATCATTCGCGCCTCAACGCTGATGGAGGCGGCAGAACGCGCTGTTGGCGCATGGAAAAACGACCTTACTCAAGGCACCAAGATGAGGGCTGTGAAATGAGCATTCTTCTCGACCGTGACTCGCGCGTCATCGTGCAGGGCATTACCGGCCGCATGGCTCGGTTTCATACCAAGGACATGTTGAACTATGGCACCAATGTCGTGGGCGGCGTCGTACCCGGCAAAGGTGGGGAAACCGTCGAGGGTGTTCCGGTCTTTGACACCGTTAAACAGGCTGTCGAGGCGACCGGCGCGGATGCCAGCCTTGTTTTCGTGCCCCCGCCATTTGCGGCTGATTCAATCATGGAAGCCGCAGATGCCGGTATCCGCTATTGTGTCTGCATCACCGACGGGATTCCGGCGCAGGACATGATCCGGGTGAAGCGGTACATGTACCGCTATCCGAAAGATAAGCGCATGGTGCTGACCGGGCCGAACTGTGCCGGTACGATTTCCCCAGGCAAGGCGCTGCTGGGCATCATGCCGGGCCACATCTATCTGCCCGGCCATGTCGGCATCATCGGCCGCTCGGGCACGCTGGGCTATGAGGCTGCGGCGCAACTGAAAGAACGCGGCATCGGTGTCTCGACCAGTGTCGGGATTGGTGGCGACCCGATCAACGGGTCATCCTTCAAGGACATCCTTAAGCGCTTCGAAGAGGACGAGGACACCCATGTCATCGCCATGATCGGCGAGATCGGTGGCCCGCAGGAAGCTGAAGCAGCGGAATACATCCGCGACCACATCACCAAACCGGTGATTGCCTATGTCGCGGGTCTGACCGCCCCGAAAGGCCGCACGATGGGCCACGCGGGTGCGATCATCTCGGCCTTTGGCGAAAGCGCCAGCGAGAAGGTCGAGATCCTGTCCGCCGCCGGGGTGACCGTTGCCGAAAACCCCGCTGTGATCGGTGAAACAATTGCCCGTGTGATGGAGGCCGCGTGATGGTCAAACCCTCGGTTCTTGTGACCCGTCGCTGGCCTGCCGCCGTCGAGGCGCAGCTGGCCGAGAATTACAACGCTGTTCTGAACACCGGGGACAAACCCATGTCCCCGGCCGAAATTCGGCAAGCCTTGAAAACATATGACGCGGTGCTGCCAACTGTAACGGACACACTGAGCGCCGAAGCAATGGACGTCCCTGGTGCGCAGACCAAAATACTGGCCAATTACGGTGTCGGATACAGCCACATCTGCGAACCTTCGGCGCGTGAGCTGGGCATGACCGTGACCAACACGCCCGATGTTCTGTCCGAATGCACCGCCGATATCGCCATGACCCTGCTGCTGATGGTGGCGCGGCGCGCTGGCGAAGGTGAACGCGAGCTGCGGTCCGGCACCTGGACCGGATGGCGGCCCACGCATCTGGTTGGAACCAAGGTCAGCGGCAAAACGCTGGGCATTATCGGCTATGGCCGCATCGGGCAAGAGATGGCCCGCCGTGCGCATCATGGCTTTGGCATGGACATCCTCGTCTACAACCGCAGTCAGATAGCGCCGGATGTGCTGGCCAGGTGCAATGCAACGCAGGTGGCCTCGATTGACGACTTGCTGCCGCAATGCGACTTCGTCTCGCTGCATTGTCCCGGCGGGGCTGACAATCGGCATCTGATCAACGCGCGCAGGCTGGGCCTGATGAAGCCCGACGCCTTTCTGATCAACACCGCGCGCGGTGAGGTGATCGACGAATGGGCGCTGATCCAGGCCCTGATGTTCGAGATGATCGGCGGGGCCGCGCTGGACGTGTTCGATGGTGAACCCCGTATCAGCCCGGACCTGCTGCAATGCGACAACCTCGTGATGCTGCCACATCTGGGCAGCGCCACCCGCGAAGCGCGCGAGGCGATGGGGTTTCGGGTTCTCGATAACCTGAGTGATTTCTTTGAAGGCCGAGAACCCCGGGACCGCGTGATCTGATGCAAGCGCTGGCCCCGAATATTCAGCCCACCCCCAACCCTTCGAGCTATGCCGAAGGGTTGCGCTCGGAATTGCGGGCGTTGTGGCGGAACATATTGCTGAAACGGGCGCCACATGTTGCGGCATGGGCCGAGGTCACGCCGCTGCAACCCATTCCCACGGGACCCGAGGCAACGCCGTATTTGCAGGCCCTTTCGATCTGGTTCCAACTCTTGTGCATCATCGATGAAAACGCCGAAGTTCGGGACCGTCGACTGACCGAAACCCAAAACGGCGCAGAAGCGGTAGAAGGCGGTTTTGCCGAAGCCCTGACAGACTTGTCCCTGACCTATAGCCAGGTTGAAAAGCTGACCGCTGACCTGTGTACCGGTCCCACTCTGACCGCGCACCCGACCGAAGCCAAGCGGGTTACGGTTCTGGAAATTCACCGGCGTATCTACCGCAACCTCGTCAGTCTTGAAACACAACGCTGGACGCCGACCGAACACGCCGAATTGCTGAATGGTCTGGAGGGAGAGATTGATCTCTTGTGGCTGACAGGCGAACTTCGCCTGTCGCGCCCAAGCCTGCACGACGAGATCGAATGGGGGTTTCAGTTCTTCCGCGATGCAATCTTTGATGCTGTCCCGCAGGTTATGGGCCGATTCGATCAGGCCTGCCTGCAAGTGCTGGGACGTACGCCGAGTGAAACTCCTGATATCCGCTTTCACAGCTGGATCGGTGGCGACCGGGATGGCAACCCGAATGTCACGACCGAGATAACCGCATTGGCGCTGAAACGCGGACGCGAAACAGTTCTGGACCTTTATCGTCAAGCTCTTGAGCGTGCCGCAAAAAGGTTGAGCATCAGCGCGCTGATATTGCCTTTACCTGAACCTGTCAGGACGCAAGTACAAGCGATAGTCGACCGGGCTCCGGTCGATGGCCGCAATCGGAACGAACCGTTCCGGCAAGCACTCAATGCCATTCGCTATCGGCTGACAAACAGCGGATATGATCACATCTCGCAATTCGTGGGCGATCTCGACACACTTGATACCGCTTTATGTGCGGTCAACGCGGATATTCTGGCGCGGCAGCACATCCGTCCGTTGCGCCGGGCCGCTTCGGTTTTCGGGTTCCGGACCACAACGCTGGACATTCGCCAGAATTCGACCGTCACAACCGACGTTCTGGCCGAAATCTGGTCGCATAACGGACAGGTGCCGGTTTACGACACGGTCGAATGGTCTGCCCGCTTGCGAACCGAACTGGCCGATCAGAACCTGCCCTATCAAAACCGCGACGCGTTAAGCGATCAGGCGCGGGAATTGCTTGCCCTTCTGGCTCTGGTCTATGGTGTGCGATCGGGACCGGACCCCAAAGCAATAGGGCCCTTCATCCTGTCCATGACCCGTTCGGCCGACGATATTCTCGGCATCTACCTATTGGCCCGCTATGCCGGGTTTGGGTCCGAAACTCTGGATCTTTCGGTAGTCCCATTGTTCGAGACAATTGCCGATTTGCGAAATGCCCCATCGATCCTGCTCGACGTTTTGGCTGTTCCGCTTGCCCGTCGCAGCCTCAAAACCGACGGTAGAGTAATCGAGGTGATGCTGGGATATTCGGACAGCGGCAAGGACGGGGGCTATTTCTGCTCAACATGGGAGTTGGAGCGCGCCCAACGCCGGATCGTCTCGGCGCTGGCCTCGCAAGGTTTCAAGGCCACGTTTTTCCATGGTCGCGGTGGCTCGGTCAGCCGGGGCGGTGCACCGACCGGGCGCGCCATCGCCGCGCAACCCAGCGGAACAGTTGCCGGGCGGTTGCGCGTGACCGAACAGGGCGAAGTTGTTTCGGCCAAATATGCCAACCGGGGCACGGCTGCGGCGCATCTGGAGTTGTTGCTGTCAAGCACGATGCGCCATACGGCGACCCCTGACGAGGCGCCTTCACGGCCTGAATTCGATGACGCATTGGATGCTTTGTCAGAGTTGTCACAGACAGCGTATGTCTCGCTTTTGCAGATGCCGGGTTTTCTGGACTATTTCCAGCAGGCGAGCCCTGTCCAAGAACTTGCCCGCCTGAAAATGGGGTCCCGTCCGACCCGTCGGTTCGGCGCGGCCAGTCTGGACGACCTGCGGGCCATTCCATGGGTCTTTGCGTGGTCGCAGAACCGCCACCTGATCACTGGTTGGTACGGGTTCGGCACCGCCATGGCCAGTTTTCGCAAGTTTCGCGGCGCGCGCGGTGATGACGTGTTGCACGACATGTTTCGACACTCCCGCCTGTTCCGCCTCGCCGTCGATGAGATGGAAAAATCGCTCTATCAGACGGATATGGAAATCGCAGCGCAGTATGGCGAATTGGTCTCTGATATCGAGATCCGCCAACGTGTATCGCAGGTAATCAAGGCGGAATACGATAGTGCCTGCAAAGCGATCCGGTTTCTGACAGGTGGTCAGGTCATCGGCCATCGCTTTCCCCGCCTTTGCGAGAGGTTTGACCGCAAACAGGCCGAATTGGCCCGCATTCATGCTCTTCAGGTCGAACTGCTGCAACACGCCCGCAACGAACCGCAGGCAGGGTCAGTTCCCGTGCCCCTGCTGCAATCCATGAACGCCATTTCCGCTGGTCTTGGCTGGACCGGCTAACCATTTTCAGGAGATCAAAACTGTGAACGCCCCGCATCGAACAAACGGATTTTTCACCCAGTCCTTGTCGGACCGCGATCCTGAGCTTTTTGGCTCGATCCGGTCTGAGCTGGGTCGTCAGCGCGACGAGATCGAGCTGATTGCGTCCGAGAACAT
>NZ_JBXWSL010000077.1:0-10968 GCF_059613425.1 Ruegeria sp. BHSA123
CTCCCTGACAAAATACTCTGAAAAGGACTACGAAATGATCCTGTGCTGTGGTGAAGCCCTGATCGACATGATTTCCGAGCCGACAGTGTCGGGCGAACAAGGATTTGTACCGCACACAGGTGGGGCGATATTGAACACGGCGGTCGCAGTCGGTCGTCTGGGTGTTTCCGTCGGAATGCTGACCGGCGTGTCGTCTGACATGTTTGGCCAACAAATTACAAAGACGCTGAATTCAAGCCATGTTGACACGTCACATGTGATTATCTCTGACCGCCCCACGACTCTTGCCTTCGTACAGCTAAAAGACGGTCACGCCACTTACAGCTTTGTCGATGAAAACACCGCCGGACGAATGCTGCAACCCGAGGACATGCCGGACCAGCTAACAGCCGTGTCCGCCCTGTATCTTGGGGGTATCAGCCTGGCATGTGAACCCTGCGCGGATGCCTATGCCTCACTTCTGAATCGCCACGGAGCGGATCGCGCAGTGATGTTGGACCCGAATATCCGACCGGGATTCATCATGGACCAGACCCGGTATCGGACCCGCCTGAACCGCATGATCGCACAGTCCGATATTGTGAAGGTTTCAGACGAGGATCTTGACTGGATCATCCCGGGAGCCGAACCCGAGGGTGCCAAAGCGTCTCTTTTGTTGCAAACCGGCCCGTCAGCCCTCATCGTGACCAGGGGTGGCGACGGAGCGAATGGGTACCTGGCCGATGGTTCCAAGGTTTCGGTTCCGGTGAAACCTGTTCAGGTTGTCGACACAATCGGCGCGGGCGACACGTTTAACGCTGGGGTTTTGACTGAACTCAGCCGCGCAGGGAATTTGACAAAGCAGGGGCTGCGCAATCTGACCTCCGAAAGCTTGCGGGCGGCCATGACGTTGGGCGCAACTGTTGCCGCAGTAACAGTATCACGCGCCGGGGCAGAACCGCCCTGGGCACACGAAATTTGATTGTCGGCAAAGACCCGAAAAAACGAACTGGTGACAATCGCATCAAGTCCGAGGGCCGTGGCTGCGGAGTTTGCGACCGCCTGGCAGTCTCATAAACTACGTTAGGCCACGGCAGAAAAAGTATCTATCGCTTCCGGGCAATGATCCACACGGGATGATATGTCAGCGAGACCCCGCGATCCGTGCCGAACTCCTTAGCGTATACGTTTTCGAACCGAGCCAGCGTGGACTTGGTCCATGTTCCTTGCGCCCTGCCGTTTACACCTGTTCTTCGCAAATACCTAAGAACCTCGCGAGGCGTATCGAAGTAGGTTCGCCTCAGTCTTTCACCAACGGCCAATACCTGCATTGGGCCGTCGACGGCAGCGGCAAGAGCAGCCGGAGTAGTAAGACCCGGTGCACGCGCTGTTGATCCGATCGCGCTAAGCTCTTGATATTGCTGAGGGCCAAAACCCGAAACCGCTAACCATCCGCCGGGCTCTAGCGCGTCCATCGCTCTGTAAAGCAATTGCAACGGGCTTTCCATCCATTGGATCATCGAAGCCGAGACGATCAGATCAATCCGGGAGGGCCAGTGAACTTCACGCGCATCACCGGCAATGAACGTGGCCTTTTCCGCATCCGCTGTTGCCTGAGCCTGTGGTGCGATGTCGTTCAATATGAAGTTTGGCAGGTGAAAGCTTTGTCGCATCAGACGGGTCAGATGCCCTGTGCCACATCCCAGCTCGAAGACAGTTTCAAAGCGGTCCGGAGCTCCGGCACGACGCAGTTCAGACACCAGCTTGCCTGCGACCCAGGCTTGTTGACTTGCTGTGTCGTGGTAGGTTTGAAAGCTTCTGCTAAAGCTCCGCTGCACCCTGTCTGCCAGTTGCGCTGTCATGATACCCAACTCGCCCAACTTTGCTCCGGTAGGAATGGTACGTGCGGCGCCGCCACACGCTCGACGCGGGCCGAGGTTGAGGCCCATGCGGCTTCTTGGGCCGTAGTCGGAATGATCCGGTCGTTTGTGGGTATCCACACCCTGTCAAAACCCGGATCAGGGGCAGGCCCGCGCTGGATCACGGAAAAAAGCTCTTGCTTCGCCGCGACTATATCGAGTTCCGGGGGCTCACTTGGCAAACCTGCACGGCGGCAGAACTTGGCGAAGCTGCGCTCGGAAAGCTGAGCCGCTGTTGCCTTGATCATGTCGGGCGCAATACCACGTTCCGGGCACGCAGGGTGCAAAGTGCCGCTGATGGCGATCAATCGGTCGGGACGAAAGCCCGAGCACGCCAGCCAATGCGCAGCCGACGAGACACCGAAGGAAAAGGCCAGCATATCAATGTGATCGAAACGGGCGAGATCAGGCAGGGGATCATCGAGACTGATGTAGCCTTCCACCAACAGAGTATTTCCGCCCCCCGTAAGACCCCGGAACGGAGCATCGCCCAGTGCCCATCCACCAAACACAAGGGTCAGAGTACTGTCATCTGATTGCGCCAGCCAACGGCTTTTCATTTCTGCCCCCCAGCCAGAGCAAGCATCGCGGACGTTACCCTGCTCAGTTCGTCAGGTGAAATAACATAGGGAGGCATGCAATAAATATTGCGAGCAAACGGGCGCAACCACACACCGGTTTCCGTAGCCAACCCATGTGCGATGGAGGGGTCGACCCGCTCATCCATCTCGATGACGCCAATTGCGCCGAGCACGCGCACATCTGTAACACCGGGCAAATTGCGTGCGGGCGCGAGTTCGGCCTTCATCTGCTGCGAGATTGATGCAACTTCCTGCTTCCAGTTTCGCTGTTGCAACTGGTCGAGGCTCGCCACCCCTGCCGAACAAGCCAGAGGGTTGGCCATGTAGGTGGGACCGTGCATCAAAACTCCGGCCTCACTTTCACCGATCCCGCGAGCGACGGCCTCAGTCGCGATAGTGGCGGCCAAGGTGATATGCCCACCGGTCAGCGCCTTGCCAAGACACAGGATATCCGGAACCACCCCGGAGTGATCCATTGCAAACATCTCGCCACTGCGTCCGAATCCGGTCGCGATCTCATCGAAGATCAGCAAAACGTCATGCGCATCACACAAGCCACGCGCCCCACGTAACCAGGCGGGGTGATAGAAATACATCCCACCTGCGCCCTGCACCACCGGTTCAAGGATCAGTGCGGCTATTCTGTTCCCTTTGTCGTGCAGCAGCGCCTCCAGCGCCTCCAACCCGTTCTCGGAAGGATCGTCGAGCCACACATCGCCAAATTGAATGTGAGGGCGTGGCAGAAAGTGCTGGATCGACAACGCACCGCGAAACAGGCCATGCATCCCGTTGACGGGATCACAAACGCTCATCGCCTTCCATGTGTCGCCATGATAGCCACCACGGATCGTGGCAAATTCAGACCGTTCGCCCCGGTCTTTGGCAATCTGGTACTGGACTGCCATCTTCAACGCGACTTCGATCGCGACCGAGCCGCTGTCGCTGTAGAAAATGCGATCCAGGCCATCTGGCAGAAGGTCGACCAACCTGCGGCCAAGTTCCACGGCGGGTTCGTGGGTCAGACCGCCAAACATCACATGCGGCAGTGTATTCAGCTGCTTTTGCATCGCATCGATGATGGCCGGGTGCCTGTGCCCATGCACCGTACACCACCAGGACGACATTGCGTCGATCATTCTGACGCCATCAGCACGCGTCAGCCAGACACCTTCTGCCCCGGTAATCAGGTGCATCGGGCCAGGTTCAAGCACATGTGTATAAGGGTGCCACAGATGGCGCGCATCAAATTCCAACGGGGTCACAGGAACCTCCGAATGGTCGCCACATCAATTGCCGAAAATGCACTGTTCAGGCTCTGCGGTGTCAGGTCGCTCAGAAATGGCAGGCGTCCCAGATGATGCACTTTACACATCTCGACGATGGTTTGCTCCACGTCCGGCACGGGGTCACCCACGAATGCGACGCCGACTACCTCGCAGCCAACAGCCCGAAGCGCCATCAGAGACAATGTGGTGTGGTTGATCGTTCCCAAGGCGGTGCGCGCAACAAGAACAACCGGAGCCTGCCATCCGGCAATCAGGTCCAGAAAGAACGACTGGCGGTTCAGCGGCACCATAAGGCCCCCTGCGCCTTCGACAACAAGAGGCCCGTCCACTTTCGGAATTTCAAGACGCGAGAGGTCAATCTCAATACCCATGTCTTCGGCAGACAGATGCGGTGAAGCGGGCATGTTCAGCCGGTACGCTTCGGGCAGGACCTCGGCACCGCTCAGCGCGCTGACGGTTTCAGTGTCCGTAGCATCCTCAAGACCAGACTGAACAGGCTTCCAGTACCGGGCCTGCAAAGCTGCCGCCAGACCAGCCGAAAACACGGTTTTTCCAACACCTGTGTCGGTTCCGGTAACGATCAGCGCGCTCATGCGGCCTCCGACTGACAGATTGCGATGGTTGAAAACAGGGTCGAGATATCCTGAAGGGTGACATTTCCGGTAATCGAGACGCGCAAACGGGATGTGCCTTTTGGGACAGTGGGCGGGCGGATGCCCCGAACGTCAAAACCCTGCTGCTGCAAAGTGGCCGCCATCGCCATTGTGCGCTCGTCATCTCCCAGTACAACCGGGATGATCTGGCTGTTCAACGCGGCTGCGGGCAACCCCAGTTGCCGTGCGGCGTCATGGGCATGGCGCATACGTTCATGCGCGCCTTCAATCAGGCTGACATCCTCGGCCAGTTCCCGTAGCGCAGCACGAACCAGAGAAGCGTTCAAAGGCGACGGAGCGGTCGCAAAGATGAAGGGACGAGCGCGGTTGATCAGGGTATCAATCATCACGCGCGGACCGCAGATCAGCCCGCCTGAGACACCAAGCCCTTTACCGCAGGTATGCAATGTCAGCAGATCAGCGTTCAGGTCATGCGCGAGACCCCTGCCTCGCTCTCCGAAAACGCCGGTTGCGTGGGCCTCATCAACAACCAAAACCGCATCAGCTTCGCGCGCAAGTACGGACAGGTCTTCCAGCGGCGCCAGGTCACCTTCCATGGAATACACGCTTTCGACGGCAATCCAGACCTGACCCGAACCGCCTGTAGATTGCCAGTCGCGCAATACGTTGCGTGCATCCGCAACGTCATTGTGGCGGAAGGCACGCAGGTCTGCACGGCTGGACCGCATGCCTTCATGGGCGCTCGCGTGAACCAGGGCGTCATATAGGACCAAATCCTCAGCCGCTGGCAACGTGGAGAAGATCGCCTGATTGGCCTGAAACCCGCCTCCCATGAACAGCGCGGCCTCAGCTCCAAAGAATGCGGCCGCTTCCCGCTCCAGCGCTTCATGTTCAGGGTGGTTGCCCCGCAACAGACGCGAACCTCCCGAACCTACAGGCACACCCCGCGACAACGCATCATGCGCCGCACGTTGTAACACTTGAGAACCGGCAAGACCAAGATAGTCATTCGACGCGAAATCCAGCCCTTGCGTCGGGATCAAGGCCCGGCGGCGGTGCCGGGCTTGAAGCGCATCAAGCATCGATTCCAGTCGGTTGACTGCTTTCATTCGGCAGCTTCCGTGCAGTTTCGCGTTTCGGCTTTTTCGGCCTGAAGACCAAGTTTCGCAAACAGGACCGCGTCGGTGTCTTCTTCGGGGTTTTCTGCTGTCAAAAGCGTTTCGCCAACAAAGATCGAGTTGGCACCGGCGAAAAAGCACATCGCCTGCATCTCGTCACTCATGTCGCTGCGCCCGGCAGAAAGCCGCACATAGGACTTGGGCATCAGAATGCGGGCCGTTGCAATGATCCGCACAAAGTCGATCGGGTCAATCGGCTCGGCGTCCGCAAGCGGGGTATCAGCCTGCGGCATCAACATATTGATCGGCACCGAGTCAGGTGGAGGCGTCATGTTGGCCAATGTCAGCAACATGTCGATACGGTCGCCAGTATGTTCACCCATCCCCAGAATGCCACCCGAGCAAACCTTGATCCCGGCTTCCTGTACCCGGTTCATCGTGTCAATCCGATCCGCAAAAGTACGGGTGGTGATGACTTCGGAGTAATAGCGTTCCGAGGTGTCAATGTTGTGATTGTAATAGTCCAAACCGGCGTCGCGCAGCTGAACCACCTGGGTGTCGTCGAGCATACCCAGCGTCATGCAGGTTTCCATGCCCAGTTCCTTGACGCCCTCGACCATCGCGACCAGCGCATCCATGTCACGCGCCTTTGGCTCGCGCCACGCCGCCCCCATGCAGAACCGGGTCGCGCCACCATCGCGGGCTTTCTTGGCCTCGGTCAGAACGCGCTGAACCTCGATCAGCTTCGATGCGGGCAAGGTTGATCCATTGCGGGCTGATTGCGAGCAATAGGCGCAATCCTCGGCGCAGCCACCAGTCTTGATCGACAATAGCTTCGAGGTCTGGATCTGGTTCGGATCAAAGTTTTCGCGATGCACGGTCTGCGCACGAAACAAAAGATCCATCAGCGGAAGATCGTGAATAGCTTGCGCAGTTTTACGGGTCCAGCCGGAGTGTGGGATGATCATTTTATCTATAAAACTCTTTGCAGCTTGCGTTGCTGTGGATTTATTATCGATAAAACTTGAATACGCAACTGTGTTGGCGCAAACGATCTTAAATCAAGCGGAAATGCCGCGCCTTCAGAAATCGAGCCCCAGATCGACGGTGCGGGCAGAATGCGTCAAGGCACCGGACGAGATGTAATCCACCCCTGTCGCCGCGATCGATGCGACCCGTTCCAAGGTCACGTTGCCGCTGGCTTCGGTCTTCAACCGCCCACCCACCATGGCAACCGCTTCGCGCAGCATGTCATTGTCCATGTTGTCCAGTAAAACAACCGAAGCCCCGCCAACGTCCAGCACTTCGGCAAGCTGGTCCAGTCGATCAACCTCAATCTCGACCGCCATCATGTGACTGACCTTTGCCTTAGCGGCTTCAAGAACCTTACGGATGCCGCCTGCCGCAGCAATGTGGTTGTCCTTGATCAGGATCGCATCTGACAAGGAATAGCGGTGGTTGAAACCGCCACCGTGCAGCACGGCCTGTTTTTCCACGATGCGCAGACCTGGCGTTGTCTTGCGTGTACAGGTCATACGGGCTGTTGTGCCGTTGGTCTGCTCCACAAATGCGGCTGTCATTGTGGCAATACCCGTCAGGCGACCGGCAAAGTTCAGAGCGACACGTTCGCCGGACAGGATCGATGCGGCAGAGCCCTTGATGGTCATCAGCGTATCACCGCGTGCGCAACGCGAACCATCCTTGAGCCGCACGTCAACCTCAAGCGACGGATCCACAAGCCGGAACGCGATTGCAGCAACTTGCATCCCCGACACGACAGCGTTTTCGCGTGCGTTCAGGCTGGCTGTATAGGTTGTTTCCTGTGAGATCACGGCGCGGGTTGTCACATCACCGTAGCTTCCCAGATCCTCCATCAGCGCAGCGCGGACCACGGGTTCCAGAATCAGATCCGGCAGGATTGCATATGTCATGACAGTTCCTCGCAGGCTTTGGCCCGAATGCTCATTGCTTCGGACAAATACATCCGGGACCGCTCTCCGGGCCCATCATTGGCTTTTGGAAAGTCGGATCGCTTGTGCGCACCGCGGCTTTCTTCGCGCTGCAAGGCTGCGGCAGCGATCAAGGTCGCGGTTGCACACATGTTGCGAAATGACGGGCAGGCATCGTGCTGCGCCTCCAACTGCGCTATAGTTTGCAGAGCACGGATTAGGCCCGCCCGGTCCCGGACAACGCCCACGTCGCGCGTCATGGTTTCGCGCAACTCCTGGATAGATTTTGTTGTGTCCGGGGACATTACCTGAACAAACTGCAATGCAACGGGGTCGGCATTTGACACCACCGGAACGGATGCCCCGATACTTTCGGCGCAGATGCGTGCAAAGACAAGCGCCTCAAGCAACCCGTTCGAGGCCAACCGGTTGGCACCGTGAAGGCCTGTCGAAGATGCCTCGCCGCAGACCCAAAGCCCGTCAAGTGTCGCGCGACCGTCAGTGTCGGTGGCAATACCGCCCATGTGATAATGCGCTGCCGGTGCGACCGGAATCGGTTCGTTGACCGGGTCGACGCCATTGCGCGCGCAGTATTCAGCAACTGCCGGGAACAGGTCCGTTATCTTCGAGCCCAATGCGGTGCGGGTGTCCAGCTTGGGTCGGTTACCTGCCTGCACTTCGGCAAAAATTGCACGCGCGACGACGTCTCGCGGGGCGAGTTCTGCGTCCGGATGAACGGATAACATGAACCGCTCACCCTTATTGTTGATCAGGGTTGCCCCTTCGCCGCGCAACGCTTCGGTTGCCAGCGGTGCCGGATCTTCGCCAACATCCATTGCCGTCGGATGAAACTGAACGAATTCGGCGTCAGCAATAAGTGCACCAGCACGCGCGGCCATCCCGATGACCTGCCCGCGAATGCGCGCCGGGTTGGTCGTCAAGGCATACAACCCGCCAGAGCCACCCCCGGCAAGCAACACAGCAGGCCCGCAGAGCGTAACGGGCTCGGACCCCGTTTCTGATGCGTCCTGAACCGTGACACCAGTCACCCGACCGTTGGATACGTCCAGCGCCGTGGCAAGGACACCTTCCAACACCTGAACCGAGGACGTTTCATGCACCCGTTCGATCAGGGCAGCCATGATTTCACTACCTGCCTGATCCCCTTTCACCCGTACGACACGCGCGAAGCTATGCGCCGCTTCGCGTGACAACACATAACTGCCATCCTTGGTGCGATCGAATGGCGTGCCCAATGTCGTCAGGTCGAGGATATATTGACGCGCCTCGCGCGTGACCAGATCGGCAACAGCCGGAACGACTATGCCAGCGCCAGCCATTACGGTGTCCAGGCTGTGGCTTTCCGGGCTGTCCGACAAATCCATTGCTGCGGCCACACCGCCTTGCGCCCATGAGGAACTTGCACCTTCACCCAAAGCATCCGGTGAGATTACAACCACTGGTCGCGGCGCGAGCTTCAATGCTGCATAAAGCGCACCGATGCCAGCCCCCACAATAATGACGCGATCCGTGGTGACTTTGGTCATTTCAGATCAAATGCCGAGCTTGCGGGACAGATCAATCATCGCCTGAACGGATTTGCGCGCCTTTTCAGCCACATCTTCGGCGACCTCGACCTGCCCTTCCATCGTGTGCAGGGCGAAGAGAATCTTTTCAAGCGTGATTTTCTTCATATACGGGCACATGTTGCATGGCCCTACAAATTCGACCTCGGGCAACTCATCGGCAATGTTGGATGCCATCGAACACTCGGTGATCAGCATCGCCTTTTTCGGCTTTTCATCATGCACGTATTTGATGATGCCGCTGGTCGAACCGGAATAGTCTGCCTCGGCCACCACATCCGGCGGGCATTCAGGATGCGCAATCAGCCGTGTTCCCGGGTTCCATTCGCGGAAGTCGCGCAGGTCCTGTGCCGTGTATTGTTCGTGCACGATGCAAGAGCCAGGCCAATACACCACGTTCTTGTGGCTTTGATTGGCAACATTTTGCGCCAGATACTGATCCGGTGTCATGATGACCGTATCACTTTCCATGGCGTTCACGATCTGAAGCGCGTTCGAAGAGGTGCAGCAGATATCCGAAGCTGCTTTGACCTCGGCAGTGGTGTTTACATAGGACACAACCGGCGCGCCGGGGTACTTGGCGCGCATTTCATCGATTCCCTCAGCGGTGATCGATTCTGCCAACGAACAACCGGCATCCATGTCGGGCATCAGAACAGTCTTCTGAGGGCTGAGGATCTTTGATGTCTCGGCCATGAAATGAACACCGGCCTGAACGATCACATCTTCTTCGACCTCACTGGCCTTGATCGCAAGCTGCAAACTGTCCCCAACGAAATCGGACACACCGTGAAAAATCTCGGGCGTCATGTAATTGTGCCCAAGGATCACGGCGTTACGTTCTTTCTTGAGCGTATTGATGGCCCGCACGTAAGGCGCGTAGATCGCCCAATCTGGTGGGCTGACCACGCGATCCATGCGGGCAAACGTGTCTTTCATCTCATTGGCCAGAGAGGCCGATGGGGCAAGGTCATAAACGTCCGAAATCACCGAGCGGACATGTGCAATATCGAGCAACGGGTAGCCACCTTTGTCAGTTGCCTTCAACCCCTCGGGGCTGCTGAACGGCTTAGCCCTAGCCGAAACAGTACCGGTTCGAAACCGGAAAATGTGACGTTAGCGCTAAGGCAAACCGACAAAACAAAGGTTGGCGTGGTAGTCAGCCCAAAATGCCCGGCAATCGCAGCCCATGTTCACGCGCGCAGGCTTTCGCGTCCTCGTACCCTGCGTCCGCGTGACGCCAGACACCTGACGCGGGATCATTCCAGAGCACCCGTTCCAATCGCTTGGCCGCGGCATCTGTTCCGTCTGCACAGATGACGACGCCCGCATGCTGGCTGAAGCCCATACCAACCCCGCCACCATGATGCAGCGAAACCCAGGTCGCACCCGACGCCGTATTGACAAGCGCGTTCAGCAGCGGCCAGTCCGAAACAGCATCCGAACCGTCCTTCATCGCCTCGGTCTCGCGGTTGGGTGAGGCAACAGAGCCACTGTCGAGATGGTCTCGGCCGATGACGACCGGAGCTTTCAATTCGCCGTTTCTAACCATCTCGTTGAACGCCAGCCCAGCCTTGTGGCGATCTCCCAGCCCGATCCAGCAGATCCGCGCTGGCAAGCCCTGAAACGCAATACGCTCCTGCGCCATGTCCAACCAGTTGTGCAGATGGGTATTGTCGGGGAACAGTTCCTTCATCTTGGCGTCGGTCTTGTAGATATCTTCAGGGGCACCGGACAACGCACACCAGCGGAAGGGTCCGATACCCCGACAAAACAGCGGGCGAATATAGGCGGGCACGAAGCCGGGGAAGGCAAAGGCGTTCTCCAACCCTTCATCCTGCGCAACCTGTCGGATGTTGTTACCGTAATCCAACGTCGGCACGCCCGCGTTCCAGAAGTCCACCATTGCAGCGACGTGCTGCTTCATCGAAGCACG
>NZ_JBXWSL010000078.1:0-11159 GCF_059613425.1 Ruegeria sp. BHSA123
GGCAGGTGCAAAGGGCCGGTGCGCCCCTCTTCTGCACGGCCTTCCGCGCAGGCTTGGGCGATATGGGCCAGCGTGTTTGCCCCGGTATCCGGGACATCACCGTTGAAAAACTGATCTGCGTCGGGTGCCCCGCCTATTCCGACGGAATCCATAACCACAAGGAATGCACGGCTCATACGCTGATCCTTTCGTGGATCAGATCGGGACGCTTGGGAGCTGTATCGCTGATCGTCATCGCGCTTAGCACAGTTTCCGCCGCGCGCCGTGCGGCGTCTTCCCGCGCAGCGTGGACCACGGCAATCGGTGAACCTTTGGACACACGATCCCCCAGCCTGAGGATGTTGGATATTCCTACTGCCGGATCGATCTCATCGCTTTCGACCTGACGGCCGCCACCCAGCGCGACGACCGCAAGGCCCAGAGCCTCTCCGTTGATGGAGGAGATGTAACCGTCTTCGGAGGCAGGAACCTCCTGAATAACGCTCGCCTCAGGCAGGAAACGGGTCCAGGTATCGACAAATTTCACAGGACCACCAACCGCAGCCAACATGCGACCAAACCGTTCGGCGGCGCGACCGTCACGGATAATCTCGGCGATCTGCTCGCGCCCCTCCTCGACCGATTTGCACATGCCTGCATCGGCCAACAGGACGCCGCCCAACTCGGCAGAAATATCCACCAGAGGCGAAGCATCCGGACCGGTCAGAACCTTCATCACTTCCGCGACCTCCAGTGCATTGCCCAGCGCCGATGCCAAAGGCTGGTTCATGTCGGTGATCACCGCCGAAGTCCGGCACCCGGCCGCGTTTGCGGTCTCGGTCAATGCTGTGGCCAGCTTACGGGCATCCTCAATTGTTTTCATAAAGGCACCGCTGCCGACCTTGACGTCAAGAACCAACGCATCCGGGCTGGCCGCCAGCTTTTTGGACAGGATCGATGCTGTGATCAGATCCAGACTTTCAACCGTCGCCGTCACGTCCCGAACCGCATAAAGCCGCTTGTCCGCCGGTGCAATCTGGCCCGTCGCGCCGACGATAGCCGCGCCCGTTTCGCGCAATATCTGCGCAAGTCGGTCCTGACTGATCTGAGTGCTGACACCCGGAATCGCCTCGAGCTTGTCAAGCGTTCCACCCGTGTGCCCCAAACCCCGGCCCGAGATCATCGGAACAAACGCACCGCATTCCGCCAGCGCCGGAGCAAGCACAAGGCTGACACAGTCCCCGACCCCACCGGTCGAGTGCTTGTCGATCACCGGCCCGTCCACATCCCAACTGACAACATCGCCGCTATCGCGCATCGCAATCGTCAAGTCCGCACGCCCCTGAGGGCCCAGCCCGCCCAGACAGACGGCCATGGCAAACGCCCCGGCCTGCGCATCGCTGACGCTGCCGTCTGCCAACCCTTGCGCGAACCAGATCAGCTCGTCGCGGCCTGGAACTTCGTGCCTGCGCAGTTTGGCTATGATTGAACGGGCGTCCATGCGTTCAGACATCTTCCATGTGCGACGCGTCAAACGCACCCGGCAGCAAATCTCCGATGGTTGTCTCAAACTCCGCACCATCGACGGTTGCCAGAGTGACCTTTACATCGCGCTTGCCAAACTCGGCCAGCTTCTGACGGCATCCACCGCAAGGCGGCACAGGCCGAGGGCTGGAGGCAACCACGTAGACTTCGGTCAGTTCCTGCTCACCCGCGGCCACCATTGCGGCAATTGCACCTGCTTCCGCGCAGGTGCCCTCGGGATAGGCCACATTTTCGACGTTGCACCCGGAAAAGACATGACCCGAAGAAGACCGGAGCGCTGCGCCAACTTTGAAGTTCGAATATGGCGCGTAGGCGTTTTCCCGGACAGACAAGGCGGCGTCTTTCAGCGACATGGCGATTCCCCATTTTTTTGATCATCTGGTCAGAAATTTGCACGCTAACGTATTAAAGCGGGGAATTTGAAGCCCCCGACCCGTGTTTTTCGCTTAACCCAGCGTTGTGTTGAAGGTACCGGGTAAGGTGACTTCCAACAATTCGATATTGTCTGTTGGGTCGGACAGCCGTGTGCGCATCCCAGGTGGGATGACGAACGCATCCCCTTGCTCCAGCCGGTAGGGATCGCGCCCCTCTCCTTCCAGGGTGACCTCTCCGTCCATCACAAAGGTAAAGTGAATGTCGGTGTCATGGATGGCCCATTCCGGATCACCCGATCCTTTGCGCACAACCTGCACCCCAGCGACGCCCTTGGTGTTCTCGGCAATCGTGGTGTCGCGGCAGATGTAACCCGGAAGACGGAAGGGCATCCACTCGGGACCCTTGGCCTGATTATAGACAAAACGTTGCCCCTGCCATTCGCGGTCCGGGCGGATGTGCGGAGTGGGAAGTATCATGTCATGGTCGATTTCCGTGACATGCTCAGCCGGTACTCCAATCTCGATGACCTGAACATTATCAGAGGCTTCGAGAACACGGTGCCGGATTTCCGGTGGTTGAATAAAGCAGTCCCCCGCTGTCAGGCGCATTTTCTCGCCCTGATCCTCATAGACCACATCCACCCAGCCATGGATGCAAAAGATCAGCTGAAACCCGACCTTGTGAAAATGCACCATGTCCGGGACCGGTCCGCCATCGGGAATGCGGATATGACTGGCGATGATCGACCCGCCCAGCCGATCCGGCACCAGATCGCGATAGTGCATCCCGGCCCGACCGATGATCCAAGGGGCCTGATCCTTGAGCCTGCGCACGACAAAGGAATGCACGGTCTCTGGCATCACCAGTGGCGGATTTCGTTCTTCAATTTCGATCCGGGTGCCATTTGGGGCCACCAGAACGCGTTCACCACCCGCGAAATCAGACGGATTATCCGTCAGAATACGCAAGGTACCAGGGCTTTCCGGTGCGTCTTTTTCAATGCGCAACCGCACGCCATGCCCCGAAAACACCGCGACGCGCGGATCGTCAGCGGGATAGATCATGTCCATCTTCATCCCCAGTTTTTTCGTGTAAAAGGGGATGTCGTCGCGAATTTCCCGCGTGGGCAGGCGAATCTCAGCGTGCGTTTTCGCCAGATCGGATGTCTTGGTCATCAGTATTCT
This sequence comes from Ruegeria sp. BHSA123, assembly GCF_059613425.1. Taxonomy (NCBI): domain Bacteria; kingdom Pseudomonadati; phylum Pseudomonadota; class Alphaproteobacteria; order Rhodobacterales; family Roseobacteraceae; genus Ruegeria; species Ruegeria sp. BHSA123. The sequence continues at coordinate 3,084 of NZ_JBXWSL010000078.1, forward strand.
CTTCGAATTGCAACTTTGGCCATCCGATCAGAACAGACGCCAAAATGCCAACCGAAAAGAACATCCCTGGCATTTCTTCCACAGCGAAGAACCGCATTTCAATGATCACGGATAAAGCGCCGCCGTTCAGCGCGGTGAACTCGACCAAAATCTGGGCGACAACAACTGCTCAGCATCGCTGCAACCAACATCCAACCTACTGATCCCTCGTTGGTTACCAGCCACGTCATCAGTCCTGAATGTCACGACGGCCTTGCCAGAGTGATCTTGGACGTCGCAATGTGAAAAGATGCAAAAGAACTCAGACAATACCAATCCGGATTCTGGTTGCGACATCACGGCAGAGTTACGTAGCGTAGCCAAGTTCAAATAAATAGTTTAAGGCTAAATCAAATTCTCAATGGGAGCTGAATCGCCGATGTCTGACACCCCCAGCCTGCGACAAGCTGCGCTCGAATATCATGAATTCCCCAAACCCGGAAAGCTTGAGATCAAGGCCACCAAACCGATGGCCAACGGTCGCGATCTGGCCCGCGCCTATTCGCCCGGCGTGGCGGAGGCCAGCCTTGAAATCAAGGCCGATGCAGCCAATGCCGAGCGGTACACCGCGCGCGGTAACCTTGTTGCTGTGGTGTCAAACGGCACCGCCGTGCTCGGCCTGGGGAATATCGGGGCACTCGCGTCGAAGCCGGTTATGGAAGGCAAGGCCGTTCTGTTCAAGAAATTCGCAGGCATTGATTGTTTTGATATCGAGGTCGATCAGCCCGATCCCGAAAAGCTGGCGGATATCGTCTGTGCCCTTGAACCGACATTTGGCGCCATTAACCTTGAAGACATCAAGGCCCCCGATTGCTTTATCGTCGAAAAGCTCTGCCGTGAACGTATGAACATCCCGGTTTTCCATGATGACCAGCACGGAACTGCCATTGTGGTCGGGGCTGCGGCCAAGAATGCGCTGCATGTGGCCGGAAAGTCTTTTGAGGACATCAAGGTCGTGTCAACCGGTGGCGGGGCCGCCGGGATCGCGTGCCTGACCATGCTCGTCAAGCTGGGCGTGAAACGTGAAAACATTTGGCTGTGCGACATTCACGGGCTTGTCTACGAAGGACGGGCCGAGGACATGAACCCGCACAAGTCACAGTTCGAGCAGAAGTCGGACTTGCGGACGCTGGACGATGTGATCAGTGGGGCTGATCTGTTTTTAGGTCTCAGCGGACCAAATGTTCTGAAGCCTGACATGGTCCGGAAAATGGCAAGCCGCCCGATCATCTTCGCCCTGGCCAACCCGACGCCGGAAATCCTGCCAGAGGACGCGCGCGCAGTGGCACCAGACGCAATCATCGCCACGGGTCGCAGCGATTTTCCCAATCAAGTCAACAACGTGTTGTGTTTTCCGTTTATCTTCAGGGGTGCATTGGACGTCGGCGCGACCGAGATCAACGACGCGATGCAGATTGCCTGCGTGGATGGTATCGCTGAGATGGCGCGCGCAACCACAAGCGCCGAAGCCGCGGCTGCCTATAAGGGCGAGCAACTGACCTTTGGCCCGGATTACCTGATCCCAAAACCATTTGACCCGCGTCTTGTGGGCGTGGTGTCATCGGCGGTCGCCAAAGCCGCCATGGAAAGCGGTGTTGCAAAACGCCCTATCGACGACTTTGACGCCTATAAGGAAAAGCTCAACCAGACTGTCTTCAAATCTGCCCTTCTGATGCGTCCTGTGTTCGAGGCTGCGGCCGTCGCATCCCGTCGCATCGTTTTTGCCGAAGGTGAAGATGAAAGGGTTCTGAGAGCCGCGCAGGCCATTCTCGAAGAGACGACGGAAACGCCAATTCTGATCGGGCGACCCGATGTGATCGAAACCCGGTGTGAAAAGCTGGGGCTGACCATTCGTCCGGGCAAGGACTGTCAGATCGTTAACCCGGAGAACGACCCGCGCTATTACGATTATTGGACTTCCTACCACCAGATTATGCAGCGCCGTGGGGTGACGCCGGATCTGGCCAAGGCGATTATGCGCACCAACACAACAGCCATCGGTGCGATCATGGTGCATCGTGGCGAAGCGGACAGCATGATCTGCGGCACGTTCGGCGAATATCGCTGGCATCTGAACTATGTTGAGCAGGTGCTTGACGAGGGCAACCTGCGCCCGCATGGTGCCTTGTCCCTGATGATCCTGGAAGATGGCCCCCTGTTCATCGCCGACACGCATGTCCGGCAATTGCCGTCGCCGGAAGAACTGGCAGAAACCACCATTGGTGCTGCGCGACATGTTCGCCGGTTCGGGATCGAGCCCAAGATCGCCTTCTGTTCGCAATCGCAATTTGGCAATCAGGCTGAAGGATCAGGCAAACGGCTGCGGGCGGCGCTGGAAATCCTTGATCGGCAGCCGCGCGATTTTGTCTACGAAGGCGAAATGAACGTAGATGCGGCTTTGGATGCAGACCTGCGGGCGCGCATCTTCCCGGCGTCGCGATTGGAGGGAGCGGCCAACGTTCTGATATTCGCCCACGCAGATGCGGCCAGCGGCGTGCGCAATATTCTGAAGATGAAGGCGGACGGGATTGAAGTTGGCCCGATCCTGATGGGAATGGGCAACAAGGCCCATATTGTTACTCCATCCATCACCGCGCGCGGTCTGCTGAACATGGCGGCGATTGCAGGAACACCCGTGGCGCATTACGGTTAACCTGGGGCGGCCTGGCTGGCGCCCCTGTCAACAGGGGGGAAGCGCATGAAAGGACATTGCCACTGCAACGCCGTGCATTGGGAAAGCGATGCCCAAGCCGCATGGAGCTGTTATTGCCACTGTTCAGATTGCAGGCGAAACTGCGCCGCGCCGGTCACGGCTTTTTTCGGACTGCCGCATGAAGCAGTCAGATGGCTGGGTCAGGCACCAAAGATCTATCGTTCATCTGAAGGGGTCGAACGTCTTTTTTGTGGCAATTGCGGAACCCAAATGGCCTATCGCACAGCGCGCGATAGGGTGAACATACATCTTTACACCGCAACGCTGGACGAACCGGAAACCCTGCCACCACAGTTTCACGTGTTCCACGCCGATCACCTGCCCTGGCTGAACCTTCAGGACAAGCTGCCACGTTACGCCAAAACGGCTGGTTGAGATGATTCCCGGAGGAGCCCAAGATTTGCATGTAAAAGTTTGCAACTTTGCAAATCTTCGCACTGCGGCGATGAAAACTCTGCTACACCTGCGATTTTGCAAAAATTTGCAAGTCATATTCCGCTGATCTGCAAATTTTTTGCGATAAACTGACGCGTCGTCATGCGTCGCGCTTGCCCGGATGTTTTCTGCAACCTAACACAATGTCCAGGCCGTTGTGAGGAGGACGAGATGGCGTATCAGGACGTTTATGACAGCTGGAAGACTGACCCCGAAGCGTTCTGGATGAACGCCGCAAAAGGGATCGATTGGGTCAAGGCCCCCAGCAAGGCACTGTTCGACGACAATGCGCCCTTGTACGAATGGTTCAGCGACGCGCGGGTCAATACCTGTTGGAATGCCGTAGACCGTCATGTGGAAAACGGGCGCGGTGAACAAACCGCCATCATCTATGACAGCCCCATCACCCACACCAAGCGCGAGATATCCTATGTTGAGCTTCGCAACCGCGTGGCCACTCTGGCCGGCGCGCTTCGCGCAAAGGGTGTCGAGAAAGGTGACCGTGTCATTATCTACATGCCGATGATCCCCGAAGCGCTTGAGGCAATGCTGGCCTGTGCCCGCCTCGGCGCCGTGCATTCAGTTGTGTTCGGCGGGTTTGCCAGCAACGAACTGGCTGTGCGCATCGACGACGCCAAACCCAAAGCAATCATCGCCGCGTCCTGCGGGATGGAGCCGGGCCGCGTGGTTCATTATAAGCCCCTGCTTGACGGCGCGATCGACCTGGCTAACCACAAGCCTGATTTTTGTGTGATCTTCCAGCGGGAACAAGAAGTCGCTCAGTTGATTGAAGGGCGCGACTTCAACTGGCATGGCTTCCAATACGGTGTCGAACCGGCTGAATGCGTACCGGTCGATGGCAATGACCCGGCTTATATCCTGTACACCTCTGGCACTACGGGTGCACCCAAAGGGGTCGTGCGCCCCACTGCCGGACACCTTGTGGCACTGAACTGGACGATGAAGAATATCTATAACGTCGATCCGGGTGACGTATTCTGGGCAGCCTCCGACGTGGGCTGGGTCGTGGGACACTCCTATATCTGCTACGCGCCCCTGATCCATGGAAACACCACAATTGTGTTCGAGGGCAAGCCAGTCGGCACCCCGGACGCGGGCACCTTCTGGCGCGTGATCTCGGAACATAAGGTCAAAAGCTTCTTCACCGCACCTACAGCCATCCGCGCCGTCAAACGAGAAGACCCAAAAGGCGAATTGATCGCCAAATACGATCTGTCTCATCTACAGGCCCTCTATCTGGCAGGCGAACGGGCTGACCCTGACACAATTATCTGGGCACAAAACGCGCTGAAGGTTCCGGTGATCGACCATTGGTGGCAAACCGAAACCGGCTGGGCCATTGCCGGAAACCCGCTGGGTATCGAAGAGCTTCCGGTCAAGCTGGGCTCGCCCGCAAAACCGATGCCGGGTTATGACGTGCAAATTCTGGATGAAGGCGGTCACCCGATGAAGGCCGGTGAACTGGGTGCCATCGCGGTTAAACTGCCCCTGCCCCCAGGCACCTTGCCAACACTGTGGAATGCCGAAGCACGGTTCAAGAAATCTTATCTTGAACACTTCCCCGGATATTACGAAACCGGCGATGCCGGGATGATTGACGAAGACGGGTACCTCTACATAATGGCGCGCACCGATGACGTCATCAACGTAGCGGGCCATCGCCTGTCGACGGGTGGGATGGAAGAAGTGTTGGCCGCCCACCCCGATGTGGCAGAATGCGCGGTAATCGGTGTTTCGGACCAACTGAAGGGGCAGATGCCGGTCGGCTTCCTGTGCCTGAATGCTGGTGCCACACGGGATCATGGCGATGTGGTTCAGGAAGTCGTCAAAATGGTTCGGGAAAAGATCGGGCCGGTGGCCGCATTCAAACTGGCTGTTGTTGTCGACAGGTTACCCAAGACCCGTTCCGGTAAGATCCTGCGCGGCACGATGGTGTCGATTGCAGACAGTCAAGATTACAAAATGCCTGCAACAATTGACGATCCTGCCATCCTTGATGAGATCAAGGTGGCGTTGCAGACAATTGGTTACGCAAAGTAACCATCGGGCGGCATCGGCCGCCCATACCATGTCCACCCTTGCAACCTGAATCTGGGCCCCTACTGTCGCTGTAAGACAGTGAGGGCCCATGACACATACCAATATCTGGCGTCTCAGCGCCACAGAGCTGACCACCCTGACCCGACGCGGCGATCTGAGTGCAACCGAGGCGGTTCAGGCCTCGATTGATCGCATGGACGCGGTGAACCCCGCGCTGAACGCAGTCGTCGAAGATTTGCGCACCGAGGCCCTGGAACGCGCGCAGTCGCTAGATGCTGCACGGGAGCGTGGTCAGCCGACCGGCCCGCTGCATGGAGTTCCGGTAACAATCAAGGTGAATGTCGATCAAAAAGGCCACGCGACCACCAACGGTGTCATTGCGCTGAAGGATGTGATTGCACCGGATGACGCGCCGGTGGTCAGCAACTTGCAAAAAGCGGGGGCCATTGTGATCGGGCGAACGAATACGCCCGAGTTTTCCTTCAGGGCCGACACCGACAACCCCCTGCATGGGCGCACGTTCAACCCGTGGGGACGGCACATTTCACCCGGGGGATCATCCGGTGGCGCTGCTGCCGCCGTGATGGCGGGTGTCGGTGCTCTGGCCCATGGCAACGATATTGGCGGCAGCCTGCGCTTTCCGGCTGCCGCCATCGGTGCCGTGACGGTCAAACCGGGGTTGGGACGCGTTCCCGCGTGGAACCCAAGTCAGAAGGCCGAACGCGGATTGCTGGCGCAGTCAATGTCGGTTCAGGGCCTGATCACCCGGTCGGCTGCGGATCTGCACCTGTCCATGCCCAGCCTGATCGCCACCGATGCGCGGGACCCATTCCACGTTCCAATGCCCTGGCACGGCGAGAGTTTTGACCAGCCGATCAAGGTGGCATTCACCAAGAACACCTTCGGCTATGCTCTGCACCCCGAGGTCGAAAAAGCCCTCGACACTGCGCGCGATGCGCTGGTCGATGCAGGGTACATCGTTGAAGAGGTCGATCCGCCCGATGTCTTTGAATGTGGCCGGATCGGGTATCGGACCTTGATGGGCGAAGTGCTGACCCTGATGAAATCTGACATTGAAGCCGCTGGTTCCAGAACCATCCGCGACATCTTTGACGTCTACTTTCAGGAGTTCCCGCCCATCGTTGAAACAGAATTGGTTCGGATGCTGGCCAAGCGCAGCCATTATGCACGCGAATGGTCCCTGTTTATGCAGGACTACCCGCTGGTTTTGTCCCCTTTCCTGCCACAGCCATTTTTCAAACCTGACCGGGACACCGAAGGCGCGGAAGGCGTGCATGATGTTTTGGGATGCGCTGTCTATTCCTATGCGATGAACTTTCTAGGACTGCCAGCAGCTTGCGTTCCATCGCGGCTGGCCAATCTTCCCAAAGGGCCTCAACCTATCAACGTACAGATCGCGGCACAGCGCTGGCGCGAGGATCTGGCCGTGGATGCCGCCGCCGCGATAGAAGCCCGCGTGGGACAGATGTGTTTGCCGCTTTGGGATCAAATGTAGCAAAAATAGACCCCGGGTCATTGTGCCCGGGGTCCAGCTGCTAAAATAAGCCCGGATTTCTGATGACGAGCGTAGCACCACCCACCCTCGCCAGCGCAAAATCTGCGCAACCATTCGAAAACACCGTTCAGGTGGCCACTCACTCCCACCTTGGCGCGTTCTCCGGGCAAGTTCACATTAGCCAATCGTTAAGGGAATTCCTGTGAACTGCTTCACACAGGCGTGAGAAAAATTTGGGGAATCCTAATTTTATGTGAATTGTTCGGATATTAGGCGTTCTTCCAACCCATGGCCGGGATCGAAAAGGATACGGTGCGCAATGGCTGGTTCCGACCTGATCTCGACCCAGTCTATATCCGGGAAAGAAACGGAATCGGCGGCCGCGATGACCGGGCGCTTGTCAGCTTCGACCACATCGAACCTGACTTTCGCCATTTTCGGCAATAAGGCACCGCGCCACCGCCGTGGGCGAAACGCCGCGATGGGTGTCAGGGCCAGAACGTCAGCGCCAATCGGAACAATCGGCCCATGCGCGGAATAGTTGTAGGCGGTCGATCCCGCAGGCGTGGCAAGCAACGCCCCGTCACAGACCAGTTCGGCCATGCGCACCCGGCCGTCTACGCTGATCTTGAGCCTTGCTGCCTGAGGACCGGCACGCAGCAATGACACTTCGTTGATCGCCAGCGCCTCGTGCAGTTTTCCAGATTGATCCATCGCCTGCATGGCCAACGGGTTGATAACCTCTTCCTCGGCATCCTCCAGCCGCGCCATCAGGTCGTCTTCGTGATACTCATTCATCAGAAAGCCGATCGTGCCGCGATTCATCCCGTAGACCGGAGTATCAAGATGCTGCATGTTGTGCAGGGTGTGCAACATGAAGCCGTCCCCACCTAATGCAACCACAATATCTGCGTCCCGAGGTGCCACGTTACCATGTTTGGCCACCAGGATGTCGCGCGCCGTTTGCGCCACTTTGACCTCACTGGCGAGAAAGGCGATTCTCTTTTTCATGTTTTGTGGTTTCCGGTGTTGCACATTTGGTTCCGAAACAAACATACCTTTCCCCAATAGGCCAGTCTTGACGCCGCAGCAGGCCAAATCGTCGCTTTAAGCCTTTTGCGAAAGTGGCGTTTCCGATAGGAAATCCGCAAGATTTTACCCAGCCATGTGGAGCGCCAATGAACGCCAATCTTCGTGACACCGGATTTTTCACCCAGTCCTTGTCGGACCGCGATCCTGAGCTTTTTGGCTCGATCCGGTCTGAGCTGGGTCGTCAGCGCGACGAGATCGAGCTGATTGCGTCCGAGAACAT
>NZ_JBXWSL010000079.1:0-11011 GCF_059613425.1 Ruegeria sp. BHSA123
CATCCCCGCGCTGCCCTCATGCGCACAGTCCCAGAACATGATCCCAGCCTTCGGAAACAGGTCCGAAATCGGCATCATCGCCGAGCCAATGATCCCAAACGCATGCTCAATTCCATGCATCTGCAAAACCTTAACAAAGGCCTCTTCCGTCGTCATCTTCATAGGGGTGTTTCCTTATCTTCAGAACGCTAAAGCGTTGGTAAATTACAGTATTTCGTCTCTTAGGTAATAGCCGACATACGCCATGCGCTGACCCAGACGGCGGAAGGGTGTCAGGATGCCGTGACTCGGAAGCGGGGACGTGAAGATCGGCAGGGCAAAGGCCTTGTCTTTCTTGCCCGCGATCAGCTGTGCCATACGACGCCCGGCCTGAGCCGAGTACATCACGCCGTTGCCACCATATCCCATCGCGTAGAACACGCGCTGTTGCGGGTCCGGTTGAAAGATACGCGGCATCATATCGTGGCTGACATCGACCCAGCCCCACCACGAGTAATCGAGGTTGATATCCGTCAGCACCGGAAACTTTCGGGCGAGGCCCTTTTTCAGAAGCTCCAAATGTTTTTCGTTCTCGGCGTCTCGTCCTGTTACCGCGCTGCGGCTGCCGATCTGCATCCGGTTGTCAGGCAATAAACGATAATAATGGCGCAGGGTGCGCGTGTCCGTCAGGGGCGATTTGGTCTGAATGCCACACTCATCCAGTTCGGCCTGGGTTAGGGGCCGTGTCACCATCGAGTTGGACAGGATAGGCATCAGGCGGTGCTTTGTGCGCGTGTTCAGACCCGGTGGGGTATAGCCCGCGGTTGCCAAGGCCACCGTTTTGGCGCGGACGATGCCGCCCGGTGTGCGCAGGTGATGCACGCCGTTCTTCGTCTGCCATCCCATGACCGGGCTGCCGGTGTGAATTTTCACCCCCAGACGACGCGCCATGTTGACGTAGCCGAACGCCAGTTTACCCGCATGGATGCAGGTCCCGTCAGGTTCCCACATGGCACCTGCGGCCTCCATATCGCGCACGTGCTTTTCATGCAGCTCTTCCCGAGAGAGGATGCGCGAGCCGTAGCCGAACACATCGTTGAGCAGCTTGCTCTCTTTCTTGAGGGACGGCATGACCTTGTCGCGATGCGCGATGTAGTAGTGGCCGCCTGGCTGCGGGTCGCAATCGATATCATCCGACGCAATCAGATCGTTGAACAGCTGAAACGCTTCTGTGACCTCGGCATGCATGCGCTTGGCCACGTCCGTTCCCCACCGTTCGATCCATTGCGACCGCTTGAGCCGCCCGGATGAGATCTGGGCCTGCCCGCCATTGCGGGTGGAGCAGCCCCATGAGACGGTATTTGCTTCTAAAACAACAGCTTGAATGCCGTGTTCCTTGGCAAGATGAATGGCGGTCGACAGACCGGTATACCCCGATCCGATCACCACCACATCCGCATCCATATCGCTGGACACAGGTCCATCATCGGCCGGAGGTGTTCCGGCCGTTCCAATCCAATACGTGGGCGCGTGGTCGCGATTGTGACCCGGACCCGCATCAATGATCGGGTCATATTTGGGGTCATAACTGGCCTTAGGCCAGTGACGCGGGATGCTGTTATCCACCATTCTTGTTTTTCTCCGAGGCTGCGCGCAGGGCGGCGGATCAGGCTTTGAACATTGGGCGCGCTTTGCGAAGCGCCTGTTTTACAATGATTTTACCGTCACGAACGGTGAACAGATCCGCACCTTCGGCTTCGATCCGCATTCCGTTTGCGTCGGTTCCCGTGAAGGTCCACTCGGATACAGCACGATCACCGTGGACAAAGTGGCTGTGATGGTCCCAATGGGCGTCTTTCATGCCTGCCCAGACGCCCGAAAACGCGGCGGCGATGGCTTCGGCACCTTCAACCTTGTTGCCGTATTTCTCGTCACCGGCCACGGTGTAGAACACGCAGTCGTCGGCGAAGTGGGTCATCACGCCGTCGATGTCGTGGCGGTTAAACGCGTCAAACGTATCCGCCAGGTCCTGCGTGGTCAGGGTTTTGTTCATTTTGTACTTCCTTGTCAGTGGGGTTGTTACATTTCGTCCGGGTTCGGAACGATCAGTGTCGGGATCCTGGAGCGCCGCAAAACGCGTTTTGCGACCGTGCCCAGGAAGGTATGCGAAAAGCCGTGATCATGCGCGCCCAGCACGATCAGATCACAACCCAGTTCGACCGAGCGGCGCAGGATCACTTCTGCCGGATGGCCATCAGTCACCTCGACCGAGGTGACCTGATCGCGAATTTTCCCGTCGTCGCCGTCGAACTGCGCCCAGAACTTGGCTTGCCGTTCGGCCAGAACCTTGCGCACCATCTCGTGACGACGCTCAATGGCGGTCTTGCGGGTCTCTTCGTTCATGATGAAGATTTCCATCGTGATCTTGGCGTCGTCCGACAGGGGTTCATTCACGTGCAACACGTGAATCTCCGCCCCGGTGGCCTGCGCGATGCTTGCGGCATGGCGCATGGCGTGACCCGAGTTTTCGGACAGGTCGGTGGCAAACAGGATGTTGGAGACCATCTGTTTCATGTCGTCATCCTTTCAGATCAGTAGCCAAACAGCCGTGGAAGCCACAGCGACAGTTCAGGGAAGAAGGCGATAATGAAGATCGCCACCGTGTTTGCCGCCGCAAAAGGCAGCGCGCGCAACGAGATCTGTTCGATCGAGATGTTCGAGATACCCGATGCGATGAACAGGTTCTCGCCCAGCGGCGGGGTCTGGAACCCGATGCCCAGCGTACAGACCATCACCACGCCAAAGTGGATCGGATCGATACCAACCGAATACGCCACCGGCAGCATTACCGGAACAAGGATCAGGATGGTGGCCAGTGTTTCCATGAACATGCCGACGAACAGCAGGAAGAAGATGATCAGCGCCCAGATTACATAGAGGTTGTCGGTGAAGCTGAGCATCGAATCTGCGATGATCGCCGGGATCTGGTTTTCCACCAAAAGACGTCCGAACACCGTAGCGGTGAACAGGATCAGCAGGACGCGACCGGTCAGCCATGTGGTGGCTTCAAGCGACTGGAACAGCGACTGCCAGGTCAGTTCGCGATAGATGACCACCCCCACGAACAGGGTATAGAAGATCGCGACGATTGCAGCCTCGGTCGGGGTGAAGAAGCCGGTATAGATACCGCCCAAGATCACCAGCGGCGCCATCAAAGACCAGAACCCGCGATACATTTCGCAGCCCACATGGCGGATCGACCAGCCTTCGGCGACGCCTTTGTAGCCGCGCTTTTTCGACATGAAGTAGTTCAGGATCAGAAGGCTAGTGGCGATCAGGAAGGCGGGTACGAACCCGGCAATGAACAATTTCGAAATCGAAACCGACTGGAAGGTGCCGAATTTCTCGACCGCTTCGGGCGGCGGGGCCATACCGAGCGCGGCAATGCCGAAGATCACCATCGGGATGGAGGGAGGAATGATAATCCCGAGGCCGCCAGAGGACGCAGTGATCGCCGAGGCATAGCCGCGCTCATAGCCGCGGTCGATCATTGCCGGGATCATCAGCATCCCAACAGCCGCGGTTGTTGCCGGGCCCGAGCCCGAAATTGCACCAAAGAACAGACAGGCCATGACCGTTGCGGCCGAAATACCACCGGTGAAAGGACCGGCCAGACTTTCGGCAACGTTGATCAGGCGTTTTGAGATACCGGCAGCCTCCATCAAGGCCCCGGCGAGGATAAAGGCTGGCAGTGCCATCAGCGGGAACGAGCCCACGGATGTAAAGGCGATCTGCACGAATTTGATCGGGTTATCGCCTAGATAGAGAAACGAGATCAGCGACGCGACACCCAGCGCCACCGTGATCGGCGCGCCAATGAGCAGCAAGAACAGAAATGATCCAAACAGGACCGTGACGATTTCGGATTCCATGATTTAACCCCCTGCCCTTAGGATTTCTTTGCTGCTTCGGTCGCAGCTTTGATTTCGTCGAGGTCGATCTGATCGGGATCGTGAATGTCCTCGCCTTTGACAAGGCGTAGGTAATTCACCTGAATGATGCGGACGGTCATCAGCGCAAACGCGATGGGCAGCACCATGTAGATATACTTCATCTCGACACCCAGGGTCTGGGATTTCCAGAACTTGTTCATCTTGTTGAAGACAAAATCTGTCGCCAGATAGAGGAAGTAGACATTGAAGAAGAGCCAGAAGAGATCGGCGAAGGCTTCGATGTACTTGATCGCCCCCTCAGGCAGGAACTTGAACTGGAATGTCACGCGGTTATGCGCCCCTTTCAAGGCGGCGTAACTTGCGCCGAAATAGACGAACCATACGAACATGTAGACCGAGAGTTCTTCGATCCAGCTGACCGAAAAGCCGAAGACTTCGCGCGCGATGATCTGCACGAATAAAAGGCAGACAAAGCCGGATAAGAGTATCCGGCAGATGACACTTTCTATGTTGTCCAGAAATTTCCAGAACATGTGGTTTCACTCCTCCCTGAGATGAGAAGAGCGCCGTGGCGCTCTTCCCGGTATCGCTCTGCGGCGATTATTGCTGCACCGGCTCGCGGCCAATGGCTTCCAGAACGGTGTTCAGTTTTTCGACGCCACCGATGGAGTCGTAGAACTGGGGCCATACGGCACCTGTCGCCAGTTCGATGAACTCGGCTTCGTCGTTTTCGGGATCGATGATCTCCATACCTTTGGCGGTCAGCTCTTCCTTGATGGCGGCTTCGGAATTCCGCAGGAACTGTGCGGAAGCCAGGGTGGCTTCCTGTCCCGCTTCAAGGATAATTGCCTGATCTTCTGCGGACAGGTCCTGGAAGACCGCTTCTGAAACGATCAGCGGTTCGATCGAGAAGATGTAACGCAGGTTGGTGACGTGGTCCTGAACCTCGTAGAACTTCATCGCGTTGATGGTCAGGTAAGGGTTGTCCTGCCCGTCGACCACCTTGGTTTGCAGTCCGGTGAAGGTTTCCGACCAGGCCATTGGCGTCGGGTTGATGCCCCATGCCTTGTAGGTTTCGATCATGATCTCGTTCTTGGGAACGCGGATGACCAGATCCTGAAGGTCGGCAACCGATTTGACCGGCTTTTTCGAGTTGGTCAAGCGACGGAAACCGGTATAGGTCCAGCCGATGATGCGCACGCCGGCATCACGGATGGTGTTTTCGACCAGTTCCTGACCGATTGGGCCCTGAGTCAGCTTTTCGGCATCTTCCAGGCTGAGGATCACGTAAGGCAGCGTGAAAACACCGACCGAGGGCGAGAACGGCGTGATGTTATTGATCGCCAGCAGCGACATATCCAGCGTGCCGATCGCCGCCTCGTTCACGGTGTCCTGTTCGGACCCCAGCTGACCGTTCAGGAACAGCGTGGCGGTGTGGGCACCGCCCGATTTCTCTTCCAGCGCCTTGACGAAGGCGATGCCCAGAGCTTCCTGTGCGCTTCCTGCGCTATCGCCCACCGCGATCTTGAAGTTCTTCGCATCAGCCGTGCCTGCAACCATCAGTGCAGCAACGGAAACGGCGGCGCTGATGGTGCCAAGCTTTTTGATAAATGACATGGATGTCCTCCCATTTGTCGTGTTTCGAGGTGCGCGATGGCCTGGGGAGAAGGTGGCCAGTCCGATTCTGCCTCGGCCACAAGAGGCTATCTTGCCAACATGGTTTCGTCGTTGTTAATATTTGCGCGAAAGGTTTCACAAATGTCGAACTTATAATATGAGACAGAACCCACTGGCCACCCGCATCGGGGACACGGACATTCGCCTTCTTCGGGTTTTCAAAACCGTTGCGGAAAGCGGAGGGTTTTCGGCAGCAGAAATTGAGCTCAACATCGGGAAATCAACAATCTCGAAACACATATCGGATCTGGAACTTCGGCTGGATCTGAAGCTGTGCAACCGTGGCCCGGCGGGTTTTTCCCTGACTGAAGACGGCGAGAAAGTGCTGGCCGCGACAGAAGACCTGCTGATTTCGGTTTCGCAGTTCAGAACCGAAGTCAACGAGATCAAGCAGCAACTGGCAGGAAGTATCCGCGTGGCGCTGTTCGATCAATGCACCACGAACCCCGAAGCGCGCCTTGCGCGCGCCATTCACAGCTTCAACGAAGCCGCCCCTGCCATCCAGATCGAGTTGTCGATTGAACCGCCTAACGTCATTGAGACCATGGTTATCAGCGGGCAGCTGGATGTCGGGATCATCGCCCTGCACCGCCCCTCGGCAAGCCTGCATTATGCGCCGCTTTATGGGGAAAACATGTTTCTGTATTGCGGGCAGGCCAATCCGTTGTTCAGCCAGTCCGCTGACACGCTGAGCTTGCGGGACATTCAGGCGTTCAACTATGCGGGTCTGAACGTGAACTCGCCCAACCTGATCTACGGCCAGCAACTGGGGTTTCGGCGCGCCGCCAAAGTGCAGAACGAACAAGCCCTTGCAATACTTATTCTGTCGGGCAGCTATCTGGGCTTTCTTCCGGACCATCTGGCGCAGGAATTTGTTGATAAGGGGCTTATGAGGCAGGTGATGCCGCAGGAAATCAAATACAGAACGCGCTTTGCGGCGGTGACGCGGAAACAGCCGGATCCGACACGCGCGGCCAAACTGTTTCTGGAAACCCTGCTGAGCGTCCATTCCGAAGTGCCCTGAGCCCGGCCTCGTCGCCTGTTTGCGCGAGGGCACCCCGTTTATTAACCGAAGACATGCGCCAGCCGGGGGCGCACGGCCGCGCTTGTCGTGTCCACTAGGGCGAAAGGCACGGGGAAAATTGGTCGAAAACGTCTGATTGAAAACAAATTTGACTTGGCAATTCCAGTTTGATTTCAATCGGCGAAGACCATCACCTCTTGCCCCCAGATAACCGGAGAGCTGCATGTCATCCGACCCTGTTGCCGCCTTGCGCAATCAAACTGATCACGAGGCGCAATCATGAGCCGCGATGCCTTGCTGCAACCTTATCAGCTAAAGCACCTGACGCTGAAAAACCGGATCATGACAACCAGTCATGAACCCGCCTATCCCGAAGGTGGGATGCCGACGGAACGCTATCGTGCCTATCACGAGGTGCGGGCCAAAGCGGGGGTTGCGATGACCATGACGGCGGGGTCGGCCGTTGTCAGCCGCGACAGCCCGCCTGCGTTCAACAATATCCTGGCATACAAGGACGAGGTGGTCCGCTGGATGGCGGAGCTGACGGATGCCTGCCATGCCCATGGCTGTGCGGTGATGATCCAGCTGACCCATTTGGGGCGGCGCACGGGCTGGAACAAGGGTGACTGGCTGCCGTCCCTGTCGCCGTCGCACGACCGGGAACCAGCGCACCGGGCCTTTGCCAAGAAGATGGAAGATTTCGACATCGCGCGGATCGTGACCGATTACGCCGATGCCGCCGAACGGATGCAGGCCGCCGGGCTGGATGGAATTGAATTGCAGGCCTACGGTCATCTGATCGATCAGTTCTGGTCGCCGATGACCAATCGGATGGAGGCGCCCTTTGGAGGCAATCTGGACAACCGGATGCGCTTTGGTTTCATGGTTCTGGACGCAATCCGCGACCGCGTCGGGAGCGATTTCATCATAGGGGTCCGTTACACCGCCGATGAGGTGGAAAAGGGCGGCATAACCGAAGCGGAAGGGCTGGAGATTGCCCGAAGGCTGCGCGACAGCGGTCAGGTCGATTTCCTGAACATCATTCGCGGGCGTATTCATACCGACCCGGCCATGACGGACGTGATCCCGGTTCAGGGCATGAAAAGCGCACCCCATCTGGATTTTGCCGGGCGGGTTCGGGCCGAGGTTGGGATGCCGACCTTTCACGCCGCGCGCATTCCCGATGTGGCGACGGCGCGGCATGCGGTGGCCTCGGGCCTGCTGGACATGGTCGGCATGACCCGCGCGCATATGGCAGATCCGATGATCGTTGCCAAAATCCGGGCTGGACGGGAAGAGGACATCCGGCCCTGTGTCGGTGCCACTTACTGTCTTGACCGCATTTATCAGGCGGGTGAGGCGCTGTGTGTCCACAACCCGGCCACCGGGCGCGAATTGTCGATGCCGCATCTGATCCCCGCCGCTGAAACGCGCCGCCGCGCGGTGATTGTGGGCGCAGGCCCCGGCGGGCTTGAGGCGGCGCGGGTCGCGGCCGAGCGCGGGCATGACGTCACCGTTATTGAGGCCGCCCCCGCACCCGGCGGTCAGGTGCGGCTGACCGCGCAGTCCCCGCGCCGGGCCGAGATGATCGGGATCATCGACTGGCGCATGGCCCAATGCGCCGCACGCGACGTGACATTTTGTTTCAACACCTTTGCGGACGCCGATGCTGTAACTGCGCTTGCGCCGGACATGGTGGTGATCGCAACCGGCGGATTGCCCGAGGTGACGGTTCTGGAGGCGGGTAACGATCTGGCGGTTACTGCCTGGGATATCCTGACCGGTGATGTGCGCCCCGGCGACAATGTCCTTATCTATGACGATGCAGGGGATCACCCGGCCCTGATGGCGGCTGAGGCTATCGCGCAAGCGGGGGGGCGGGTAGAAATCATGACCCGAGACCGCAGTTTTGCCCCCGAAATCATGGGGATGAACCTGGTGCCCTACATGCGCGCCCTGCAAAAGACCGGTGCCGAGTTCACAGTCGCCCGGACGCTGAAATCATTGGTGCGATCAGGCAATCAGCTGGAGGCAGCCATTGGTACGGATTACTCAGACCTGATAGAAAAGCGCCTGTATGATCAGGTGGTTGTCAATCAGGGTGTTTTGCCGCTGGATGATCTGTACTTCGATCTGAAACCGCTGTCGCGAAACTTGGGCGCCGTGGATTATGAAGCGCTGGTCGGCGGGTCCGGCCCCGTGTTTCCGCAATCGGTCCCAGAGGCGGGGTTTGATCTGTACCGGATCGGCGATGCCATTTCATCACGCAACACGCATGCCGCCATTTATGATGCGCTGCGCTTGGGGCTTCGATGGTGAGGCCATTGAAAAACCCCCCGGCCAAGCACGCCACAAACAGCTTTTCACCTGACAGTCAGTCAAAGGACCGGACATGAGCAACACAGAGGTCATCGAAACCGTTTGGATTCCCATGCCGGACGGCGCAAAACTTGCGGCACGGCTTTGGCTGCCCGGCTCGGCCCGAGCAACGCCCGTTCCCTGTGTTTTGGAATACATCCCCTATCGCCGCCGGGATCGCACCCGCATGCGGGATGAAAGCATGCATCCGCATTTCGCCGCTGCAGGCTATGCGTCGATCCGGGTGGACATCCGCGGCTATGGCGACAGCGACGGGATCCCCGAGGATGAGTATTCGCATCAGGAGATTCAGGACGGGCACGACATCATCCAGTGGATTGCCGATCAGGACTGGTGCGACGGAAATGTCGGAATGTTTGGCAAAAGCTGGGGGGCGTATAACGCCTTTCAAGTGGCCGCTACCCGCCCGCCTGCGCTGAAGGCGATTGCGCCGGTGATGGGAACGGATGACCGCTGGCGCGAGGATATTCACTTTTACGGCGGCTGTCTGGCCAATGACAATTTCTGGTGGGGCTCGATCATGCAGCTGTACAATGCCATGCCGCCCGACCCCGAGATTGTGGGCAAAGATCGCTGGATCGACATGTGGCGCGCACGGTTGGAGGGGGCTGAATTCTGGCCCGCCATGTGGCTGGAACATCAGACCCATGACGACATATGGCGGCGCGGTTCGATCTGCGAAAACTACGCGGATGTCGATGTGCCGGTGTATTTCTTTGGCGGATGGATGGACCTGTATCGCGACACTCCTTTCCGCATCGCGGAACACCTGAGCGGGCCGGTCAAGATCCTGATGGGCCCCTGGGCGCATCTGTACCCGCAAGAAGGGGTGCCGGGGCCCCGGGTCGATTTCGTCGGCGAGGTGATCCGGTTCTGGGACCATTGGCTGAAGGGGATCGACACGGGCCTGATGGACGAGCCGCCCTTGCGGTTTTTCCTGCAGGACAGTGCCGCCCCGTCCGGAACACATGTGCACCGCGACGGGCAGTGGATCGAGGAGCCAAGCTGGCCATCGCCACATGTCAAGGACCAGCCCTTGTGGCTAAATGACGGAACGCTGGACGCCTCCGCCGGGTCGGGCGGGGAGATGTCGGTTTGTTCGCCGCAGAATTTCGGGGCCGCAGCGGGCGACATGTGTTCCTTTGCAATACCCGGAGATATGGCGGCAGATTGCCGGATCGAAGCCGCAGGGGCGCTGCAATTCAAAGCAGAGCCACTTGGAGAGCCGATCGATATTCTGGGCCAGCCCTCGGTAGACCTGACAGTTTCTGCCGATCGGGCGCAGGGTTTTGTTGCGGCCTTGCTGGTGGATGAGGCCCCGGATGGCGCGCAGACATTGATTGCACGCGGGTTCTGCAATCTGACCCACCGGATCAGCGACACTGAACCGACACCGATCACACCCGGCGAAGACATGCACGTGACTGTCCCGCTTTATGGAACCGGTTATCGGGTGTTGGCGGGTCATCGCATCGTTCTGCAAATCGCGTCCGCCTATTGGCCGGTCCTGTGGCCAGCGCCCGAGCCGGTTACGCTGACGATCCAACCCGGCACATCGCGGCTGATCCTGCCCGTGCGCAGCCAGCATGATGACGCGCCAGCCCCACGCCCCTTGCCCGAACCTCGGGGTCCCGACGTCGCCCCGCGGAAGACGAACGTTCGCTCCGGTTCGATGGAGCGTTCGGTCCACACCGATCTGACCAATGGCGAGGTGACACACAGGTATTTCCTTGACGGGGGTGTCTTTGGGCCGGTGGGCGATATTCGCCTCGACGATATCGGCACGGTGCTGAGCGATATGTCGGATCGACGCTATACCATCCAGCCGGATGATCCGTTGTCGGCAGTAGCCACAATGGAGCAAACCGCCGGTTTCGACCGCGAGGGGTGGTCCGCCAAGATCTGGACCTGTTCCGAACAAAGGGCGACTGCGACCGAATTTCACCTGACCGCTCGCCTAAAGGCGTGGTCGGGTGACGACCTGATCTTTGAGGAAGAA